>JAZGAR010000354.1:0-3235 GCA_036475875.1 Thermoplasmata archaeon | reverse complement strand
AGGTGGGACTTTGAAAATGATGGGATCTGGGATACGAGCTGGTCCACAAGCCCCACTGCAACTTACACATGGACTGATGATTATTCTGGAGAAGTGACATTGGAGGTCTCGGATAGTGTCTTAACTGATTCGTATACAACCACAGTAGATGTGAATAATATAGCCCCGACAATCATACCCTTTGGACCGTTTTCCGGAGATGAACCTTTATTTGTAGCCATTACGACCGATGCCACAGATCCAGGAAGCGATGATCTGACTTTTGAATGGGAATTCGATTACGGACCCACAACAACCAACGTTTTCTACAACGATGGAGTGGGCCCCGATCCTGCAAACAGCTATCTGGGAGGGATTTATCCCTTTTTAACTACTGATTCGGCTTCCCATGAATATGGAGATAATGGTAATTATTCCATCACATTGACTGTGACAGATGATGACGGCGGGATGTCAGTTTACACAACTTATGTTATAGTATATAATGTAGCTCCAACAATAGAGAATGTGGAAGCCTACATACTTGTAAACTTCACATTGCGCGCAACAGGTGAAAAGTGGCATAATGTGGAGATGTACATTATGGCAGATGGAACCGAAATTGCATTTGCCGAGGTCGTGCGGTATCCTGGAGACCCTGATGATCAAAGCGTGACCCTAAATGATGTGAAATGCGATGTGACCAAGGTCATCGAGGTTGAAATCTATTACACCCCAATGGACGACCCCATAAACGGGCAGGTAAATGGAGCAACTCCAGTTTGGGTGACAATAGACTTTTACGATGGGGATGATGTTCGATTGCATCACACTTTCAATGTCAAGCATCCCGATACGTGGGAATGGACTATCGGAGTGAACCAGTACTTTGTGGGACACGAAATCACATTCGAGGCCGATGCTTCTGATCCCGGAAGTGATGATCTCACTTTCACCTGGTTCTGGGATGATGCCACAGCAGATACAGTGACCACGTATTTCAATGACGGTATTGCTCCTGATCCGTATCCAAGCCCTGATGGAATCTATCCTGTCTCGGTATTGGATGTCCAGGGACATATTTTCACAGCAAGCGGAAACTACAATGTTCAGCTGACTGTCACGGATGATGATGGCGGGGTGGATGTGTTGGTGATTCCCATTATCATGACTTAATGGAATAATGTAACAATCGACATAACCTTGTCTTCAAGCGGATCGAGAAATCCGTTTGGATTACTCCTTAGTTGGGTAAATTAAAAAAGGAATTTGTGATTTTAAAAAGAAACCCTTCAAAAACTTAAAAATACCCCAAACACCTTTCACCTTCGGAGGGAATTCTTATGCCAGAATCGAATAAATCCAGTCCTGTATGCCCTCTTGAATACCGCTATGGCAGAGAGGAGATGAAGACCATCTTCACAGAAGCCAACAAGCTGCAGAAGTTCTTGGATGTTGAGGCAGCGTTGGCCGAGGCTCATGCCGAGCTGGGAAACATCTCAAAGGACGATGCTTGGAGGATAAAGAGCAGCGCGAATCTGAATTCGATATCCGTTGAGGATGTTAATGCAATCGAGAAGGTGATTAAACACGACGTCATGGCCGTGGTCAAGGCCCTCTCCAACAAATGCGGCAAGGCAGGAGAATCCGTGCATCTAGGCGCCACATCCAACGATATAATAGATTGCGCCACAGCGCTTCAATTGAAAGAGGCTATAGGGCTGATAATGAAGGCCTTGGAGGCTTTGAAAAAGTCCCTTTTCAATCTGGCAGAGAAGCATAAAAACACGATAATGGTTGGAAGAACCCACGGACAATTCGCTGTTCCCATAACTTTGGGATTAAAGATGGCTGTGTTCGCATCCGAGGTGCAGAGACATATCACTCGCCTGGAGGAGTCAAGGGAAAGAATCCTGGTAGGGAAGATGACAGGTGCCGTGGGTACAGGCGCCGCGTTGGGAGAACAGGCACTTCAGATCCAAGACATAGTGATGAAAAAACTCGGGTTAAAAGCTGAGGAAGCCTCCTTCCAAATCGTGGGAAGGGACAGATACATAGAATTCATCTCCATATTGGCCAATATTGCCACATCCCTGGAAAAGTTCGCCACAGAGGTTAGAAACCTCCAGAGAAGCGAGATTAACGAGGTAAGCGAGGCTTTCGATGTGAAGAAACAGGTGGGCAGTTCAACCATGGCCCATAAAAAGAATCCTATCGTCTCTGAGAACATATGCGGTTTGGCCAGGATAGTAAGGTCTTTTCTTTTTCCTGCATTTGAGAACAACGTGCTTTGGCATGAGCGCGATCTAACGAACTCATCTGCAGAGAGGTTCATAATACCTCATGCGTGTATTTTAGTTGACGACATCCTCTTCAAGATGAGGGATGTTTTTGATAACCTCGTGGTTTATCCTGAGATTATGAGGAGAAATTTGGAATCTTCGCAGGGTTTGATAATGGCTGAATCTGTGATGATGGTTTTGACCAAAAAAGGTGTGGGTAGGCAGGAGGCACATGAGATAGTGAGAAACTGCGCAATGAAGGCTACTATGGAGGAAATAGGCTTTCCGGACGCCTTGGCAGAGAACGATATCGTATCACAGACCCTATCAAAAGAGGAATTGGAGGTCGCCCTTAATCCCGAGAATTATACTGGTAAAGCCGTAGAAATCGTGGAGAACCTGCTCAAAAAATACGGGGACTGACACACACCCCTCATATTCCCAAGAGTACGATAATAATTGCCAAAACAAAAACTATGAAGAGCAGTTTTATCATATGGACATGAGGCTCCATCGTCTCATCGTGCAGTAATTGTCTCATCATCTCTCTGTCGGTCAGAGTTCTGAATATTTTATCTGTTGGTATCTGGGGGATTTGAAATTTTTGGCGGCTAGGTGGGGAAGGTTGCAAGGGCTGTGATTCTTCCTGCATCTTCTGGTCTACAATTGCCTCGATGGCTTCAGCCTTCTTCTCCACGGGCCTAACCACGTATTCTTTATCCTCTGCCATAAGTTCACATTCTCAGGATTGAACGCAACGATAATAAACCTTTCGACAAAACAAATCAGTCCTTCCCTTTGTGCTTCTCAAGTATATGACCACCCGGCCCCCCTCTTACAGTTCTGGCCTCTTCTATGCACTCATCCGAGCCACATACAAAAGCTGCGAACAAGAAATTTTCAGCCGGCTTTCCGCAGAACACACATTTCTCCCCCTTGATAATTCCTTCTGACATTGCAGTCCAACCCTCCTA
>JAZGAR010000353.1:0-2266 GCA_036475875.1 Thermoplasmata archaeon | reverse complement strand
TTTTTATTTAAAACAGTGAGTAACCACAATCAATAATGATAATTAGGGCAAATACCCTCTTTTTCGGTCTTCAACAGCAAAATCGTTATAAAGGGGTGATACATTTTAGGCGCACAAAACCTCAAAGGTCATGGTGATAATGTGTCAAGAAAACCTGCACGGATGTACAGGCAAATCAGAGGCCAAGCATACACCAGAAGGGAGTACATGGGCGGTATACCTGCGGATAGGATAACCCAGTTCGATATCGGTAATCCAAAAGGCAACTTTCCACTCATGGTCACATTAAAGTGTAAGGAATCCTGTCAGATCAGGCACAATGCCCTTGAAGCTGCACGCATAGCAGCGGTGAGACATTTGAACAAGAAAGCTGGGCCAGTGAACTATCACCTGAAGATCAGGATATATCCTCATATTGTACTTAGAGAGAACAAGCAGGCGACTGGGGCAGGAGCTGATAGAGTTTCGGACGGCATGCGGCACGCATTTGGGAAGGCTGTTGGGACAGCCGCAAGAGTCAGTGCTGGGCAGAGTTTGATGTCTGTTGCCACGACAAAATTAAATTACCTTGCGGCAAAGGAGGCGCTGAGAAGAGCCAGCATGAAGTTGCCCACCCCATGCAGAATAGTGATTGAGAGGGGTTCCGAACTCGTCTCCTGAACGGGTTTTAACCCTTGGAAAGTGCATTTTTGTTACCATCTCCCTAAATTGAGGGAAAAACATTAAAATCGTCTTATATATTCTCAGGCGAGTAGTTGCTAAATCGCCGTGGTCAAATGAATATCTTACAGTTGTGTATTCGTTTTCCCCCTGCACCAGGAGGGGCAGAGAATCATGTGTATCACATTTCAAAGGAGTTGATAGAGAGGGGACATGATCTACAGGTGTTCACCTCAGACCTTTACACTGAGGTGCCTTTTGTAAGAATAGAGACTCCTGCACCGATTTACGATGGTGTGCCTGTGAAGAGGTTCAAGTCCTACTCCCTCAAGGGGGAAATGCACTATGTCTTCATTCCATCGATGATGGGCGCATTGCTAAAAGGGAAAACCGATATCATACATACACATTCCTATGGTTACTTTCAAACCACCGCAGGCTCTTTTGCAAAGAAACTGAAAGATATACCGTTAATTATCACACCGCATTTTCATCCGCCTTGGAGCATGTGGGGCGGGGAAAGAAGAAAGGGACTGAGAAAAATCTACGATAGACTATTTGGAAAATCTGTAATGGATGCAACAGATATCGTTATCTGCCATTCCGAGAATGAGAAAGAGCTACTGGCCAATTTTTCTATTCCAGACGAAAAGGTAAGAATCGTTCCTGCAGGTATAGATTTTAACCGCTTTAAGACGGTGCCTTCTCCAGATCATTTTAGAGATTCTTATAACATAACCGGGAGGATCGTTCTCTTCGTGGGAAGATTGGCCTCAAACAAGGGGCTCAGGTATTTGATAGATGCCATGCCGCAGATCATTTCAGAGTTCAAAGACACCACCTTGGTGCTGATGGGCGAGGATGAAGGCCAGAGAAGATCCTTGGAGCAAGGGGCCGAGAAGCTCGGGATAAAGGATAAAGTTGTTTTTACAGGCTATATTACCGATGATGAGCTTTTCAAGAGCGCATATTCAGCGTGTGATGTTTTCGTCCTTCCCTCGGAATATGAAGCATTTGGCCTTGTTCTTTTAGAGGCCATGGCCTGCCGAAAACCATGCGTTGCCACGAGTGTAGGGGGAGTGCCTGAAGTTATAGAGGATGGCAAGACTGGGGTTCTCGTGGAATATGGGAGCTCAGAACGATTAGCTGGTGCGATTATCGAGTTGTTAGGAGATGAGAACAGGAGAAAAAACATGGGCAGGGCAGGCAGGGAAAGGGTGAGAGAGAATTTTAAATGGCCGAGAATCGTGGATCAGTTGGAGGGGATTTACGAGGAACTAATTGCCGAGCGTATTTAGTGTTTTTTCCTTCGCCTCTTCCAGATCACAGCCATTATAATCGTGCAAAATATTGGAACGATGATGTCTTGGAATTCTGGGATGCGTTCAAAGAGAACCTCATTGTCACCGGCAACAACCTTTGTCCAATGCCATCCAGTCCAATATACATCTGTTGCGTAATATACGGATGTCAGATATCTTTTGGTCTCGGTATTAGCGGTAAAGCCTTTGGTTTGAGACCAAGTAACTCCGAGATCTGTTGAGAAGTTGCCTTCAATCTGGTAAGTTCCACCTGTGGTGTTCACCCAATATGCGTACAGATCATC
>JAZGAR010000352.1:0-6700 GCA_036475875.1 Thermoplasmata archaeon | reverse complement strand
TCTCTCCGATATTTCATTGGTGCTGTCATCAGGGCCTTCTTGTAGTTATCTCTCATCGACGGAGGTAAAAGCGGACTGATGACTTCCCAAGCTATCTAGAACAAAGTATCTTTCTCATTCGCTGGGGAAACTTAAGAGCGTTCCCAGTGATTATACAGACCACTATATCATTTTTCTCTAGATCTACGTGTTTTAAGGCAGCGGCTGAGGCGGCAGAAGCTGGCTCTGATAATATACCTTGCTTAGCTAGGGAAATAGTTTCCTCAACAAGCTCTTTGTCTGAAACAGAGACAAATTGCCCACCAGAATCATTTACAGCATTCGATATCTTAGGTTCCTCCAACCGGTAAAATCCATGAATACTATCCGCAATTTTGGTGAATTGTGAGGTAGCAGCTATCATGCGTGGCGAAACCCCAGCTCTCTTCAATCCTTCCCAGACTCCGACAAGGTGAGTCCCATTGTTGGTAGGGCAGACCACGACATCCGGTGAGAACGGCGCAATTTCCCTTCCAATATAGGCATTGCCTACGATCTTGGCTTGGCAATACCCAGCATTTGCATTGTAGTATCCATGTTTTTCAGCGGCCTCGATTACCTTCTGTGTTGCAGCCATATAGTCGCCCTCAACTATTTCGATTTCGGGTTTGAAGATTCTGATGAGATCCAACTTTTCTTTACTGACATTGCTACCAACAAATATCTTTGCTTTCAATTCATTCATGTACATAAAGGCTGATAGCGATAAGGCAGCGTTGCCGGAACTAGCACAAACAGCAGTGTCATAGCCTTTCTCAATCATCTCCAAAACAACCATGGCACTACCTCTGTCCTTGTGTGTACCTGTGGGGTTTACCGCCTCGAGTTTGGCGAAGACATTAGCCCCATACCTCTCTCTCCCTTGGGGAATCTTGACTAAGGGGGTATTCCATGTTGGCTCCTGTAGCTTATAACTTATCATTCCATCCACCTCAAAGGTTCAGTACTCAAGTTTCATCCGAACGCTCTCACCAAGCATGAACATGGCTTGAAAAGCTTTGAAGAGCTCCAAGAAGTCGCTGGAAGTCAAAGACACTGTCGTACCACTCTTTCTTTCTGTGCCAGGGATTAGAGAGGCTGCATCCGCCATGTTCGTCATAAAGAAATCCACTTCTATGTTAGTTGGTGTGTTTTAAACGAGCGGTGACATATCTTTTATTCTCGTTACTGCCATTCTGGCCTTTTTTTTGATCACTTCGTTTGCCTTTGATAGAGACAAACACTTTGCGGAGCTCATATTTATAGCCTTCTTTATGACAGCTACTTCGACTGTACCAAGCTGAGACTTTGCCTCCTCGGCTACGACGTTGTCACCTACTACTAGGGTGGTAGGCACGTTGAAATATCCGGCAATACCTGCACTGACGCCGAGTTCTCCAACCGATTTACCATTGATTCTGACGTCTCTTATACTCAGAGCGCAAAAAGAATGGTTCAAAACACCAGGGTGTGAGCCCATCTTCGCGTGGTAGCCTATGAGGAATGCGGCAGCAAAGGTCTCATCAACTCCCTCCATCATACATAGGGGTTTAGGTTGACCAGTTACGAGCTCGACGTTCTCGTCGTCGAATCCGTCGATCAAGAGGTTCCTCATCGTGTTGTGCGAATCGTTTATAACAAACTCCGTAGCATTTGCCTCTTTGGCCCCTTTGATTGCGGCGTTTACGTGTTCACATATAATGTGTCTATCCCTGTCCCACTCTCCTGGATCAGCATTCTTTGAAAATTCCCAGTGTGTCTTACCAGCTCTGCCTTCCATATCTGCTGAAATAAATACTTTCATTTTTAATCCTCCCCGGGTCTTGCCCAAGTTTGTGGCAAAGTTATAGAATTAATGTAAGATTCTGTTTCATCTTCCGCTCTTTGAAAATAGCTCATCACAAGATGAGGCCTAAAAGATTTGAAACAAGCTATACCTTGAAGGCTGACACAAGAAAAATGGCCATCTTGAAAAGACGTCACGCTATTTATGAGTGTCCCTATGTGTGAGTATCTAGTTTACCTAGGATTTTCGCTCAAATTAGCATTTGACAACGAAAAGGACGAACAATTGCCACAAACTTGAGTAAATTTCCTCCTGCCATTTTTTTAGATTATCAGCTATACAAGAAACAGGATACAAGATGTCCTTTATCTGGACCGATTAGCTTGGGCTCCTCTTTACTACACCTACTAAATGAAAACGGGCACCTGGTATGGAACCTGCATCCTGCTGGTGGATCAATAGGGGAAGGAACCTCCCCGGTAAGCTCTATTCTATCGATTCTGTAAACTTCGCTTAGCAGTGGGCTGGATGAGGCTAATGACTTGGTGTAAGGATGGAGGCACTTTTGAAAGATCTCCTTAGTTGGTGCCAACTCCACCAGTTTACCCAAATACATGACACCAACAGTGTCCGAAACGTGACGTATCACAGAAAGGTCGTGTGCAATGAAGAGATAAGTTAAATCCCTTTTGTTCTGCAATTCCATAAGGAGATTTAGTATTTGCGCTTGTATGGATGTATCCAGAGCGGTTACTGGTTCATCCAGCACGATGAATTGAGGTTCTGTCGCTAATGCGCGGGCTATGGCGGCCCTCTGCCGCTGTCCTCCACTTAGTGCTTTTGGTTTTTTCGTGTAAAATACCTCGCTGAGCCCGACCTGGCCAAGTAAGTCTAGGCAATATTCTTTTATCATGTCCCTCTTGACGATTTCATGGTGATTGACCACCTCCTTTAACATGTTTCCGATTGTCTTGTGTGGAGGCAAAGTCGAGTAGGGATTTTGAAATACGACTTGCACCTCCTTTCTAAGCTTTTTGAGCTGCCTATCTGCTAAAGAACGGATGTTCTGCCCGAAAACTCGAATGTTACCAGCAGTAATTGATTCGAGTCTAAGAACACACCTGCCTAAGGTCGACTTTCCGCAACCGCTCTCACCTACGAGTCCAAATGTCTCGCCTCTCCTTATGTCCAGGGAGATATCGTCTACAGCTTTAACATACTTCTGTTCCCTCACCAGGATTTTGTCGATAAAACCCTTTCTCAGCACATAGTACTTTTTCAGATGGCCGATTTCTATAACTGTCTCATTTCGGGAGATTTCTTTCATTTTGTTCTTGTGGTCCGAGACTATATCTACATCCAACGTCAGTATACCTCCTGAAAACCGTGGTTCTTAGACCGTGATAGTCTCTGGGCATCTTCTGGTTTTATGCAACGAATACTGTGATTTTCATCGATTTTTCTAAGTTCTATACTTTCTTGGAGGCAGTCTTCATCCCCTATTGGACACCGAGGGTAAAATTTGCATCCTTGGTGAGGAATTTCACTGAGCTCGCCCATTATAGTTGGAATCTTACTCTTAGGTTCGTAGTATATTACGTTGGATCTAAGCAATCCGAATGTATAGGGGTGCAAGGGGTTTTCGAAAACGGTTTTCACCGTCCCCTGTTCCATTAATGTGCCAGCATACATTACATTCACATAGTCACATATGCGCTTGATGACTCCGAGATCGTGCGTTATCCACAGCACCGAAACACCTATCTCACCTATGAGTTCCTCGAACTCATTCAAAATCTGGTTAGCGATAGTTACATCTAGAGCTGTTGTCGGCTCATCGGCGATGATCAGTGACGGCCCGCAGCTCATTGCCATAGCGATCGTCACTCTTTGAATCATCCCACCGCTGAGTTCGTGAGGATAGTTGTCAAAACGTTTTTCCGGGTCCGAGATCCTAACTTTCCTGAATAGATCTATTGCCTTTGTCTTTGCCTGCTTCTGTCCAATATCTTGGTGGAGCTTCAAAACACTAGTAATCTGTTCTCCAACGGTAAACAGTGGATTGAGCGATACCATTGGATCCTGAAAGATCATCGAGATCTCATTCCCCCTGATTTTGAACTGCATCTCCTTCTCGCTTAATTCCCTTATATTTATACCTTTAAAAATTATCCCACCGGACACGATTCTACCTGTTTCCGGCAGGATCCTAAGGAGCGAGTTGGCAATTGTGGTCTTGCCACTTCCCGACTCACCTACGAGGCCAACTACCTCCCTTTCTCTTATCGAAAGGTCGGCACCATCCACCGCCTTGATGATTGTCCCGTTTCCCTCAAAGTACGTGTGGAGGTCCTTTATTTCTAGTAAATTCATCATTATTTCTCCAACATGTCTCGCAGACCATCGCCGATCAGGCTAAAACCTATCACGGTATACATGATCCCAAGTGCTGGAAAAGTAGCAATCCACCAACCCATCTGCAGCAACTGTCTCCCTTCGGCTATCTGCGCCCCCCACTCAGGAATTGGGGGTTGTGCACCAATGCCAACAAAACTGAGGGAAGCTGCAAGTAATATAACGAGTGCACAGTCAAGCGAAGCGTAAACAATGGTCGGCGCGATGGAGTTCGGCATCAAATGTCCGAATATTATTCTTTTGTCCGAAAAACCAACAGCTTCAGCTGCTCTGACATAATTCTCTTCCTTTTCCGAGAGGTACCTACTTCTGACAATCCTAGCAAACTGACACCAACTTACAATAGCAATAGCAAAATACAAGTTTTTGAGACCGGGACCGAAGATAGCCATGATGGCAATGACGAGTACCAGAAAAGGAAAAGCCATAATCGAGTCAACAATGCGCATGATTATGGTATCGATCCAACCCTCGTAATAACCGGAAAGTGCTCCTGCTAAGTTGCCTATGATGAAGGCGAATCCGACCCCGATTACGCAGATTTTCACTGCTATCCAGGCGCCGTGGATCACCCTTGACATTACATCTCTCCCATACAGATCCGTGCCAAACGGGTGGCTAAGGCTTGGCGCCTCAAGGCTCTCAGTTAGGACCAGTTTGTACGGATCGTAAGGAGCGATGAAAGGCGCGAATATTCCTACCAGGATTAATATACCGATCATTATCAGGCCGATTCTGCTATTAGGATTTCTGATAATTTTCTTTACTGTCTCCCATCTCGCGGTGTTTTCATCGCCGAAGAGAAGGTTAATGGAACGAGATATTACACTGCCTGCATTTCTGTTATTCACTCTCAACTCCTGTAGATCCGCGGGTCTATTAATCCATAAATGATGTCAACGATGTAATTGTTTAACATTATTGCTAATGCAAATACAAGACTAATGCCCTGTATCAAGGGATAGTCCCTTACTATCACGGCATCTAATAACATCGCCCCTATTCCAGGTAGAGAGAATACTGTTTCGATCACCACCGACGATCCGAGGAGCCACCCTAAGTTCAAACCAAGAACGGTAATAGTAGGCAAAAGCGCATTCTTGAGAGCATACTTCAGATAAATTGTCCTGTCCGAGAAGCCATACGTCCTTGCTGTTCGTATATACTCTTTTTGCAAAACCTCGATCATATCTGACCTAAGAGTTCTCGTAACAAGAGCAGTCAGAAACAGTCCGAGGATGAAACTGGGGAGAAATAGGTGATATATGTTATCTAGCAGACCTGACCCCCATCCCCTAATGGGGAACCAACCCAATCCGAGGGCGAAGATATTGAGGAATAGAAGACCCGTCCAGAATTCCGGCATCGAGAAGACGAAAAGTGACGAGATTCGCGCCATGTAATCGGGGAACTTGCCACGGTGTTTCGTCGCCCATAAGCTGAGCGGAAGCGAAATGATAACGCAAAATACTGCTGACACAAAAACCAGCGAGAGCGTCACTCCTAACCTGGAAAAAATCAACTCAGTAATTGGAGCCTTATAGCGAATTGATGTTCCCAGGTTTCCACGTGCAAGTTGTGAGAGAAACACGTAAAACTGCTTGTGTAGTGGCTCATTGAGACCGAGACTCTTCCTCAGTTGCTCGAGGCGCTCCGGTGTAGCCATGATACCAAGTATATTCTTGGCTGGATCACCAGGTATGAAATGCAGCATAAGGAATACTATAATCAAAACAATGAACAAAACGGGTATCATTTCGAGAAATCTTCTTAGAGCATATCGTTCAAGAGACATAGGAGGTCACCTTAAGGTAAGCCCTTCATTGATATTTGGAACCATGGTACCGTAGGAGGAACCTACAGTACCATGGTTCTCGGGAATATTTTACTCTTCTATCCAGACATATTCCCACCTGTAGAAATCGTTAGCCGGAACCAGGAAACCATGTACGTTTGTCCGCATCGCTGTCGGGTTAGGAGTCGTCGTGACAAAGATCTGGGCGGCATCCTCATGTACTATTCTTTGTATTTCATAGTAAATCTCTCTTCGCTTCCCTTCGTCCAGGGCTACTCGCCCTAAAGCGTACAACTCTTCCACCCTGAGGTTGTGATAGTCGGAGAAATAAGCTTGATTTCCTGCATAGGATATTCCGAAGTCGGTTAGCAGATCATCATCTAATATGTCACTCGTATAGTAGTCAGGTGAAAGTTCATATTTCCTCGCAATTAGTCGATCCCACCTTGTTCCCTCTTCAACCTTTTCAATGGTAGCCTCGATGCCAATATCCCTCAGATTCTGCTGGAGAATCGTTGCCATACTGACCATCATAGGCTCCCCGGCAGTGGCCAAAATGGTCGTCTTAAATCCTTTTTCGTATCCAGCCTCCTTCAAAAGCTGCTTGGCTTTTTCTGGATCGTAGGAGTATGGTTCTAGCTGATCATTGTAGTACTGAACTGGCGGCATGTAGGATGGAGCTATCT
>JAZGAR010000351.1:0-2560 GCA_036475875.1 Thermoplasmata archaeon | reverse complement strand
TTTATTGAAACAGCGGATTGGTACTGCGATAATATTCCGGATACGGTGGGAATAAACTATTTTATTTATTACCAGCAACGGTGGGGCTGGCACTCCACGAGAATGCCTGCAGGAGCTTATGATCCTATATTGGAGATGACTGAAGGTTATCAAATATCCACCTCTGGACCAACGAAATTCACTTTTATAGGGAGGTAGGATCCCCAAGAACTCACGACAGAATCGTAATAAACGGATTCGTATGCAAGGTAAGCACCGCCTTGCTTCCTCCCCTTGCTATCCGCACAACGATCTTGTCCTCCGTGGTTCTCAGAATTGTTGGAGACAACCTTTCCCTGTGGAATCTCTTCATGATCTTATCCTTGAAGATCTTCAGCCTCTTTGTATTTTCCTCTTTTTTTCGACTTAAAAGTTCTGTGGGGTAATATCTTCTGAACTTTCCGTCCTCCAAGGAGCTTATCAGTCCCAAGCTCTCAAGTTTTCTCGCATACCAAATAACCGCCTGATGTTTTAGGCCCAGTATCTCGCAGATTTCTCTCTGGGAAATGCCTTTTTTCTCCCCGATCGCGAGATATATTGTCTTGGCCTTATCCGTGTTCAAAATCTCCAGGCTCGGGATGTCTTCAACAGCGATCATTTCTACTGGATAATAAACCGTTTTTTTCCCAATAGTCCTTTTGGATATGAAATCGCTCAAAACGAGCCTTCTAAGGTGCCAATTGGTTGCGTGCAGCGAAAGACCTGTGGCTTCAGCGATCATGCTTGAGTAGCTGCAAGGATGGAGGCAAAGGTATTGAAATATCTGCTGGCGGTTTTTGTTCATGAATTCGAATTTTACCTCGCCCTCTTCCCTTTCAACAGGTACTTCTTCTTTTGTCGTTATCGCCTTTTCAAGTGCCTTCCCAATGCCTCTTGGCATTTCACATCACTATCCTGTAAGGTGCATGGGTTAGCTGTACTCCTCGAGTATGTAGTGCATAAGTTCCGAATGCGTAATGTCGCCCAGGTCCGAGTCGGAAAGCCCTTTGAGTGTTTTTTGCATTCTCTTGTATACTTTATTCGGTAGTTTTGAAGCGTTTTTCTCCAGAGCCTTCATCAACTCCATCGCCGATTCTTTTTTTCTTGTCCTGTCAATAAGTTTGTGGTGTACAACCAAACCCAACCCACTGATAATTCTATAGGGATGGAACTCCTCGCTGTGCCAACTGTTTCGGCATTTGACTATCTTCAACATCCTGCTATTCGCATCATCCATGGCCTTGTAGCGCAGATGAATCACGCAATCTGCGAGATACATGGGAATGATGGTCTCTTTTCCAGACAAATCGCCCTCAGTGCCGTGCTCCTCTAAAGTGCAAAGCACCGTGCCTACCTTTCTTGTCAGCTTTAAAAGCTGTGTTATCAGTTCCCTCTGCTCGTAATGGTTTTCCACGGCCCAAATCACAGGCGTAAGGGGGTCTACTGCTATTCTTGAACCCGCACCTTTCCAATCACTGACAAATTTGTGAAGTTCCTTTCTAATGAAATTGGAAAAATCCTTGCCAGAGGCGTCGATGAACACCAAGAGTTCGTCTTTGAGATAATCCATTATCTCCTCCCAGCCCATCTCCACCGCTTCCCTTATGATCTGCTCCTTGTTCTCATCCAAGCTTACGAAGATACATTCCTGTCCTGATTCCAATCCCTTTCTTATGAATTGAATGGCGAAGGTGGTTTTCCCGGCACCTGAACTGCCGATAACCGCAGTGGTGGAGTTCTCGTTTATGCCCCCGTCCAACAACGGATTCAAGCCGAAGACTCCGGTCTTTATCTTCTTCATCTTATCACTTGCGCAAATTTTTGAACCGCACAGAGTAAAATGTCTTTATGCCTCATAAGCTTAACCAAGTGATTCTCAAGTCACGAGGCGAATCCATTAAGAACCTTGTCTATCTCTCTTATGCAACCTTCCATATCCAGCATGGTCAGTCCAAGGTATGCTCTCTTATCCAGCAACAGCAACAGCATAATATCTGGCCTGATTCTGCTCAGGAGAATCTTATGTCCGTTGTAATCTAATATCGACTGCTTGAACATGCCGTGTTTGTAGTTCTGGGCGTTCTTTTGATGATCTCGGGTGAGAAAGTCCCGCATAAAATCGATATACGGTGATGGTTTGAGGCCATCATTCGTATGCCAAGCGACAACGGAACCATCCGCTTTCAGGATTCCTGCCCCGCTCACATCGGATATAGAGGCAAGTTCGACTGTTATCTCGTTTAGCGCCTTGCTTTCTTTTTCAACCCACGAAATTGAACGCATTTCTTTGTCTTCTCCTTTCATCTTCCTTTCCTCCTTTTTAGAGCTTTTATTTTTACGATATCTTATCACACCAAAAATGAAGATCGTGAACATGAGAGGCGCAATGGCATCAGAAAACTCGGGTATCATGTTTGCCCCTGCCTTTGTGGGAATTGTAATCCACCAACTGCCTGACCCATCAGGATATCTTCCCCAGCCATAGCTTGAAGGAATGCTCGAAAAGGATGTGGAATCCTGCTGCACACTTAGATCATCGTTT
>JAZGAR010000350.1:0-13528 GCA_036475875.1 Thermoplasmata archaeon | reverse complement strand
GCACCGAGCCGAGCGAGTAGATGTCCGAGCGGTTGGTGAGGTCCTTGTCGGCGGTGGCCTGCTCGGGGCTCATGTAGTGCGGCGTGCCGAGCGACATGCCGGTCTCGGTCATCCGCCCGCCGGCGGCGCTCACCGCCAGCGCGATGCCGAAGTCCGACACCACAGGGCGACCGTCATGCAGCAAGATATTCTCTGGCTTGATGTCGCGGTGGATCACATTGTGGCGGTGCGCGTAGTCCAACGCGTCGGCGACTTGCGTCGTGATATTCACCGCCTCCTCGATCCCCAACTGCGTCTCGCGGTTCAGTTTGTCCCGCAGTGTTTCGCCCTCGACGAACGGCATCACGTAATACAGGAACCCGTCGGCCTCACCCGAGTCGAAGAGCGGGAGGATGTGGGGGTGCTGGAGGTTGGCGGTGGTTTCGATTTCTTGCACGAACCGTTCTGCGCCGAGCACCGCGGCGAGTTCGGGACGCAATACTTTCAACGCCACCTTGCGGTGGTGTTTGAGATCTTCGCTTAGAAAGGCGAGGTTAGCCTTGGTGGATGCAGGTAGAACTGTGCTGAGAAATTCACTTTTTTGCTTGGGTATCGAGGCGCCTGAGAAGATGTGAGGTTTCAGTACCCCTATTTTAGCAATAAAAAATCGGTATATTAGCTATAGTTTACCACTCTCTTTGCCCTTTTCGCCTCTCCTTCTCAGTCTCCTCATCCAATATCTTGATGAGCTTGTGCATCCGCCCCCTAATCATCCTGAACACGAGACTGGATACCACCAGAATGATGACTATCCCGAGGATGTGGTAAGTATAGCCCAACACGTCTTTGAAAATGAGGCTCGTCAGAGAGAGGACATTGAAGAGGACGTGAATCAGGACTCCTGCGAAAAAGTAGGTTATCATGCTGAGATTCTCTCCTTCCACCATCCTTTTGGATATACCGTAACCCGCAACAGCAGAACTGCTTGCATGCAACAATGCAGTCGAAATACTGGGGATTATCAATAGAGCCAATGTTTTGAGATCCCATTCAAAGCCCTGGTTCATGTAAAAGATGTTTGCAATGGCGGCGAAGCCCAAGCCGATCGTTGCCCCATATATGAGGCCATCCTCCACCTCTCCCACCTGGCTCCTTACAGTGAATATTCCGATCATTTTGATGAGTTCACTTACAAAAGGGAGCACCAGGCATATCAAAATAACTATGCCTACGGTACTGTTGAACTCATAATATTCGTGCTCTCTTAAAAATTGGTCTGAGAACATGCGGGCGAGGATGTAGAGGAAGGGCAGTGCTATGACCGCCCCCCATAGATAACTAACACTTATCCAGCGCCATTTCTCCCGCTCATAAAGCTCAATGTTCCTGATGTATATCGTGTAGATTATGGTCGGTATAAGGGCGGAGCACAATATCACCAGCCATCTATATACGTCCATGAGATTCAGATGAAAAGAAGTTGTTCATTCCTTAATTTATTTTCGGTAATTAATTTACAATGAGCAGGTGTTCAAGAGGGGGCTAAACGTTACTACCCCAAAATCATCTTAGCATCCACAACAACAGCATCCTTTTCCCTTATGATCACAGGATTTAAATCCATCTGGCTCAAATATTCTCCAAAATCCTGCCCCAATTTTGAGAGTTTGAGGAGGATGTCTATAACAAGGTTTTTATCCACCTTCATGCCCCGGTAATTCGAAAGGAGCCTCGAACCCTTCAACTCTTCTAACATCTTCTTTGCATCGTAGCGTGCTATCGGTATGACCCTGAAAGACACATCCTTGAGGGCCTCTGCAAACACCCCCCCAAGACCCACCATTATCGATAGGCCAAAAGAATCATCGTTTATTATCCCCATTATAAGCTCTAAACCTCCGCTCTCCATGTTTTCTACGAGGATTTTCTCGTTGGGGAACCGTTTTCTAAAGGTTGTGAAGGCTTTGATCAACTCCTCCTCATTACCAATGTTTAGAACCACACCCTTCACATCCGTTTTATGAAGAATTGTGGGTGAGCATACCTTCATCACTATTGGGTATTCCACAGATACCTTGGATATATCCTCTTCAGCCGTAAACGTTTTGAACCTGGTTGTTGGAATATCGTATTCCTTGAGTAGATTCTTTACCTCATCCTCAGCTAGATTCTTCCTCCCCTCTAAATTTTCCATGAAAGTTGCTATGTCCATCTTAATTCACCTTGAATTTGTAGGCTGGGCATATGTCCAAATTCCAGAATTACAAATCACGTTCATACATAAACGAAAGTCCTGTATTCATTTTCACCGCTGATTTCAATCAATTTCCTTTCGATCTTGAAGTCCTTCCCTGATTTTAATTCGAGAGTTCTGTTGGTTCCGTCAATTTCTTCAATTTGCGTATTATTGTAGGAATTCGATAATGGCTCCCATGAATGTATCGGGCCCATAAGATTGCTTATGGATCGTTTATGGTTCTGTGAGATCATTACCTTATATTGGGCAATCATTATTTCATAGTTTTTGCCTTTAACAGATGGCTTGACATAGACGCCTTCTTTTCCTCTTTCGAAAGTGACGTTGACCTTTGTCTCGCCCTGGAGGGAGTTGAGATCATCGATCGCATCTGCTATTTTGTCTGCTATGTTCCGAAGTTCCAGGTCTTTGGCCTGCTCCCTCTGCAATGTGTAGATACCGAGGACAGAGGTAAGGATGATTATAGCCGCGATCATCATAGCCATTTTTGAGATCACGAATTCAAGCACTTTCAAACCACCTCGGAAACCTCGACATACATGTCCTTAGTGCCATCATCATCGAAATCAAAGCCTTCTCTGCATTCCAGGCGGATCGTATGTATGCCTGCACCCAGAGTCAGGGGTACAATTTCCCCACCACTCACATTCCCAATAGGTATATTGGGGTTTTTGATCAGGATAAAATCGGCGCTCTTGTGACCGAGCTTATATCCGATGCTTGACCATGTCCCTTCCACCGTGTCCCCGATTTTAATCCAATCTATTTTCGTCATCATCCCTTCCTTGAAATCAACCTCCACATCTTGAGCGTTGCCGATCCCGTTAAGATAAATCTGTTTTATATACGTGGATAAGAACTCTATCTCGGTTCTCAAGTTATTCTCAGTTTGGGACCGATCGTAGCTTTCCAAGCCCTTCCATGCGGCTGGAATCGTTATCGCCAGGATTACCATTACGATTATAAGTTTAAGAGGGATTCCCTCCACTCCACTGTCGTCACCAAAAAGAGGCATGCGGTCACCCGGGAAAAGACCATATTTATTAGGGCTTTTTTATGAGAAGTTCGTAGGTTTTGGGGATATTGATATTTCCGCCCTCATAACTGGCCTCGATATCCACCTCATCCCAATTTCCTGTTACTATTGTGAAATCCAATGTTCCAAAGTCTGCTTTTCCATTGGCATCTGTTTTTTCGACAGTATTAACGCCAGCACCTATCAAGGAAATTGTGACGCCCTTTAGCTTTGTTCCGTCATCTCCAATGGCGACGATATATACGTCATGCTCTCCTTCTGTTGTATCTAAGGGGTCCACCTTCTGCCCGTCAATGTACACTTCTATCTTTGCCAGCTCTACTGTTTTTAGCACGCTCAGATAGCTAAATAGGATTACAATGGCCATCGCTGCGATCACCACTAGGATGATCAGATAAAGTGGTAGTCCCTCCAAAGCGCCTTTTTCATCGCAGTAGAACCTCCCCGTAATTTTTGAAGATTTCATTTGTCACACTCCCCCCATTTAAGGTTGATAGTAATATTACATTCTCGCTATTTAAAGTTTTCACACTAGAGAGGGGTTTATTATCATGTTAAGGTTACCCTCTACAGTCTTATCTTCCGATCATATCCAGGAATCAAAGGTTTCATATACTTCCCAGTTTATTTGCTTTGGGGGATTAGATATGAAAAGGAAATCCTCAAGTACAATCATCTGTTTGATGCTGATTATGAGCATTTTCATCGGAGCCATGAACTTCGCCCCACCGGTCAAAGGAGAGCAAGGTGCCCCTCACGATGATGGTGTACCTCCAGATGTTTTGGGTGGTGATAATATTTGGACTACGGATGCCGATTGGTGGATCGAGCCAGGAGACAATATTTTCCATGAGAACAAGACCATTCTTGTTATGGGAAATTTGTATGTGAACGGAAGTCTCACACTTACAAATGTAACCCTTGAAATGGGAAATGCGACATATGATGGAAAGTACAACATAACGGTGTTGGAGAGCGGGAACCTGATTATTCAGGACTACGACGACGATCCCATTACCTCTTCAGATGCATCTATCCTCAGTAGCAACACCACCTTTAGGTTCGGTTTTCAGGCTTATCCAGGTTCGAAGTTGGAACTCAAGAACAGCGAGCTGTACGATTGCGGTTGGAGCACTTCACCATACGTTGACGGCTTCGGTTTGTTCATTTATACAGATTGGGCGAACATCACGGGCAACTATATCAACGATTCATACTATGGTGTGGTTGTTTGGGAAAGCAACAACGTTACCATAGCTAACAACACTATAAACGGGGTCGAGGACAGGGGGGTTTATACGGATGGTGCTGAGTATTGCTATCTTCAGAACAATACACTTACCAATATCCCCAACTTCGCTTTTTACATTTATAATAGTATATTCATAAACATATCATATAACAACGTTATCAACAATCCGAACGCTTATGGAATTTCTCTTGCAAATGGCGGGGGACATGATGTATATAATAATACCCTTGATAACAATGAGATCGGTGTTTTTGTCCACGCAGACGGGACCTCCTATACCACTGCATACTGTTATATCTTTGAAAACGATATTTTTAATAACAACCGTGGTATCCATGTGCAAGGTCTAGATGGCGTCTCAGCGGTGCAGTACATCTACATTTTCGACAATGAAATCTATTCAAATACAGAATATGGTATAATACTGTATGGAGATAATGGCACATTCGCTGTAAACAACACCTTTATCTTTGATAATAAGGTTTACAACAACGGGGGAGGAGGAGGTCATGGTATTCGCTTTATAGGGAATTCACTTGGAGATGTGGGACGTGTCTATTGTCTTGATAATGAGGTTAGAGATAATAACATAGCTGCCGATACGACTTCTGGGTACTTTCTCGATTCTGTGAGCGAGATATACATCTTAGGCGATTATATTGCCAGAAATGATAGAAACCTCTGGGTTGATAGTTCTGATAATGTCTATGTTACAAACGCTTCCCTTGAAAAAAGCTCAGACCCAGGAGATGTGGATATCAGAATCGAAGATAACTATGGAAATCCACCTTCTGTTTATTTTCTTAATACCACCTTCGATAAAGGTTCTGCTACTGTACTAGATACTGGCTCTTTCCTGAATGTCCAATGGTATCTACATATAAGGGTGATGCAGTGGGGCAGTGGAGCAGACAATGTAAAAGTATGGGTAAACAACAGTTTTGGGAATCCCGATCCCCTAAGCGGTCAGCCTTTTAATACGAACATAGGAAACGACGGGTGGATTAGATGGCTAAGGGTCACAGAGTTCATTAGAACTTCCACTAGCACAACCTATTACACTCCACATCATATCGATGCAGAGAAAGGTTCTGCAAATGGCTCAGCAGATTCAAATATGAACCTCAGCAAAGAGGTCATAATAAAACTAAACTCGCCTCCCACTGCGGATAATATCTCCTCAACTTCCTTCTTCGTATTAAGAGAACAAGAAATAAACATAACAGCAAATGGCACAGACCCAGAAGATAGCGAAGATATTCTCACGCCATATTTTGAGTACAGTGATCCAAATGTACCAGACTGGAACACCACATATTTAGGCAATCCAATATACATTGGCATAGCTCCTTCAGGTTTCTGGCAAGTCAGTTTCACGCCACCTGGTGACGCTCCTCTTGGACTCTATGAATTCAGGGTGAGATTCGAGGATCCAAACGGTAGCTCAAGCGGTTGGAAACTACTTTCTGGGTTTGTTATTGTTCAGGGTAACCCACCAACTGCCAATGCAGGGCCAGATGACACAGTTTCGGCAGGAACGACACATTTATTTAACGGCTCGGGTTCCACAGATGATGAAGGCATTATTAACTACACCTGGAACTTCACCTATAACAGCACGGATACATATCTTTACGGTGTAGGCCCGGTGTTCACTTTCAACATACCAGGGGTTTACATAGTTACGCTGAGAGTGGAGGATGCCCAGGGTGAATGGGATACAGACTCGGTTCAGATAACGGTCATGGACGATGCCCCTCCAGTAGTATATGCTGGTCTGGATGGCTCTGTGAAGGTAAACACCCAATACAATTTTTCCGCTGCTGGTTCATGGGACAACGTGGGCATAGTCTGGTACAATTGGACTTTTGATGATGGTTCTTACGATAATGGGACGAATATCACACCTAAGCATACCTATACCTCCTTGGGCACTTACACAGTCACACTCAATTGCTCAGATGCCGCGGGAAATTGGGCTATTGACACGGTAAATATCACTGTGATTCTTTCCGATCCTCCTGTAGCAGAGGCGGGGCCTGATAACTCAACTGACGAGGGTTCACAAATAGTATTCAACGGCTCGGCTTCAACTGATGATTTTGGTATAATCCTCTACTATTGGGATGTCGATGCGTCCAATGGGCTTGATTGGATTACCCCTGATTTGATTGGAGAGGAGGTGATATGGACTTACAATATTCCAGGTATCTATGAGGTGACCTTGAAAGTTATAGATGCCGACGGAGGATGGGACACTGCCATCCTGAATGCAACTGTAAACGATATCACGCCTCCCGTGGCCAACGCAGGCCCCACCGACTCTACAGATGAGGATACAGAATACATTTTCGATGGCACTGGTTCCTATGATCCTGAAGGAGGTACGATAATATCGTATTACTGGGACTTCGGAGATGGCAACTTCACAAGTGGGGCCGACCCGCAGCCTTCTCATACCTACATCCACCCAGGATACTACAACGTCACATTGAATGTTACAGATTCCGCAAGTCATTGGGATACAACATGGGTGTGGATAACTGTTTTAGACATCACACCTCCAACTGCGAATGCAGGACTAGGTAATGTAACCGATGAAGGTTCACCTGTAACCTTCGATGGCTCAGCCTCCTTTGATAATTATGATGATCCTGGAGCTTTGAGTTATTCTTGGGATATAGATGATAGCGATGGTGTTGACTGGGTAACACCGGATCACACTGGGTCGAATCCGATCCATGTTTATTCCCAACCAGGCACTTATACTGTAACCCTGAATGTCACGGACACCGCTGGTAACTCTGGGCACGATACCCTAACGATTATAGTCAATGATGTAACGGCGCCTACTGCTAACGCAGGGCCTGATGCCACCTTAAATGAGGATTCCCCACACACATTTGATGGTTCGGGCTCATTCGATAATGTGGGCATAGATACCTATGCTTGGGATATAGACGATAGCGATGGTGTAGATTGGTCTAGTCCAGACAAGTTTGGTGTTAACCCGTCGCACATTTATACAGATCCAGGCACCTACATCGCAACATTGAATGTTACAGATGCAATGGGTTATTGGTCAACTGATACCGTGATAATCAATGTTACAGACATCACGCCTCCAACAGTAAGTGCAGGCCCAGTGGACTACGATACCGTGAACAATGGCACAGATTACGCATTTAACGGATCAGCGTCAACAGACAACTCAGGTTCCATTGCTTTCTACAATTGGAGCTTCGGAGATGGTAACTATGCAAATGGCACGAACCCCAAGCCTGAACATACCTACACCACCCCAGGAAACTATACAGTGATCTTGACGGTAACAGATGCCGCAGGGAACAGCGACACTGACACGATGAAAATTAAGGTCATAGACACAGATGATCCAAAAGCAAATGCAGGGCAAAATGACACGGTGAACGAAGATACGCCCTATCAATTCAATGGCTCTGCATCAACAGATGATGTGGGTATAGAGACGTACGCCTGGGATATAGATGCCAGCGATGGCGTAGATTGGGCCAGTCCCGATCATACGGGTATGATGCCGGTCCATATTTACTCTGATCCTGACATGTATCTGGTCACGTTGAAGGTAACTGATGCTGACGGTAATTGGGGTACAGATACGCTGCAGATTACAGTTTTCGATATTACGCCTCCTATAGCGAATGCAGGTTCACCTGCCACAATAGACGAGGACACACCGTACTTGCTCGACGGTTCAGCCTCCTATGATCCCGAGGGAGGAACTATAGCATGGTACAATTGGACCTTCGGTGATGGAAACTTTTCATACGGCACTGACCCACAGCCATTCCATACCTACGTCCAACCAGGTTCATATACAGTCACACTTAATGTTACAGACACAGAGGGAAATTGGGCTCTCAACACCACTCAGATAAAGGTTTTGGATGTAACACCGCCAACAGCCAATGCCGGGACCAATGATACCGTGAATGAGAATTCCCCATACACATTCGACGCCTCTGGTTCATTTGACAATGTGGACATAGCATACTATGCTTGGGATATGGATAAAAGTGATGGTGTTAATTGGAACAACCCGGATTACTCAGGACCAACATGGTGGGACCCAGACCATATATACTACGAGCCTGGAACTTATATCGTTACTTTGTGTGTAAATGATACGTCAGGAAACTGGGATATCGATACGGTGATAATAACTGTTGTAGATGTTACACCGCCAACAGCCAATGCCGGTACTAATGATACAGTGAATGAGGATTCCCCGTATACATTCGATGCCTCTGCCTCAGGTGACAATGTAGCCATAGCATATTATGCTTGGGACATGGATGCAAGCGATGGCATAGATTGGAACAATCCAGATTACTCAGGCCCGACGATGTGGGACCCAGATTATACATACAATGAGCCTGGAACTTATATCGTTACTTTGCGTGTAAATGATACGTCAGGAAACTGGGATATCGATACGGTGATAATAACGGTGATAGATGTTACTTCCCCCACAGCCGATTGCGGGCCTGACGATGCTGTGGATGAGGATAAACCTTATACACTCAATGCCTCCGCTTCAACTGATAATGTGGGCATAGTAAATTATTCTTGGGATATGGACGATAGTGACGGTATTGATTGGGGCAACCCAGATCATACAGGGATCTTCCCCACCCATATCTTTTCAGAACCAGGGACCTACATAGTCACGCTGAGAACTTCTGATGCCCAAGGAAACTGGAACATAGATACCGTTGCCATAAAGGTTTTGGATGTCACAAAACCCGGTTTAAATGTCGTATTTGGGTCAACAATGGATGAGGATGTGGAATACGAGTTCAACGCCTCAGATTCCTCCGATAATACTGGGATTGTCACATATTACTTCTCCTTCGGCGACGGTTTCTCTGTATCAGGCAACGAAGCAGTTGTAACGCATGTTTATGAAAATCCAGGCATTTACACCCTAACTGTAAACCTAACGGATACCGCGGGCAATTGGAACACCGGTTCATGGCTTATAACCATTAGGGACACAACGCCACCGTTATCACCTGCTGGCCTTTCAGTTTCAAAAATACGAACAGGCGGAACTTTGAACATCTCCTGGATTCCCAATTCAGAGGAGGATTTAAATCACTATGAACTTTACTTCAGTGATGACGGCATAAATTTTGTCAAGCTGGATGAATTGTCGCAAGGAGTATCATACTATGTGCATTCCGGGTTATTGAACGGAAGGAACTACAGTTACCATATCGTGGCTGTTGATGAGTCCGGCCTTTCATCGCAGCCCTCAAATATTGTCTTCGCGATTCCTGATAAAGATTCTGACAGTGACGGTATTTTTGACTCAGAGGACGAAGACGACGACGATGATGGTGTGAACGATGATGTTGATGCGTTTCCATACAATTCAGATGAATGGTCCGACAATGACGGTGACGGTATCGGAGACAATGCTGATTCCGATGACGATGACGATGGCGTTCTTGATGTAAACGATGATCTGCCCTTTGATCCAACTGAAACCCTAGATACGGATGGAGACGGAGTAGGAAACAACGCGGATAAAGATGACGATGATGATGGTAAACCAGATGTCAGTGATGATTATCCTTTGGACAGCTCAAAATGGAAGGCCCCCTTTGATTTCGCCAGTATCCTATTTATATTCATTGCTTTGATATCTATAATAGCCGCTATAATTTTGGGTATCTTGCTACGTAAGCAGCAGCGCAGGAATACAGAACTTAGGCAAAGAGTGGATCAACTTGAGCATGCCCAGACTCAGCCTCAACAATTGCAGGTCACACCAGCGGTTACATCTGGGGTACCTTCTAAGTATCGATCGCCGAAAGCTTCGGAAAAACCGCCAAAACAACCATCATCAATCTCTCCTAAAAAAGAGCGACCAGGGAAATTCCCCCCTCCCCCTCAAGAGGAGGTATCAGAAACGCCCGAGCCTGATCAAACCTTTGAGATGATAGAGGATGTTGAAAAGCCAGCGCAGATGCCTGCGCCACCAGAACCAGAACAACCGCCGCAACCCAAGAAAGAGGCAAAAAAACCTCAACCTCCTCCCCCTCCGGAATGATTCATAAGATGGATTGAAAAATCAAATATGTTATGGTGATACAATCTGGCCTACAGCACATTTCTTTTGGGGCTATTCTCTCGCTCTTCCCATTTTCCTTTTGATATTTTGGCTGATGACCAAGAATGTGAAAGTCCTAAACTTGGGAGGATTTCTAAAAAAGAGAGCCCCGGCGGGTGTAGTGGGCGGTCTTTGGGCAATGATTCCGGATTTAGATTATTTTCTTGAAGAGCCAGTGTTCAAAGGGGCAGCTTGGAACGATATATTCTTCTTTCATAGCAGTTTTGATAAAGTGGTACCAGAAACAGACCTGTTCTTCGCGGCGGAGATATTCCTGATTTTCGTGGCTGTAAACCTCTTTGCTATAGCTGCCACGGTGGAGTCCCTCAAGCGCTTGAACGAGGCATTATTTGGGAAAAAGGAGGAGGAAGAGGAGGAAGAAGCTGAAGAAGGAGTTGAAGAAAAAGGGCCAGCGGAGAAAGAAGAGGGAAAAGAGGAAATTGAAGAAGAGGAGGAAGAAGGAGTTGAAGAGGAAGGGCCAGCGGAGAAAGAAGAGGGAAAAGAGGAGGGAGAGGTAGAACAGAAGGTTCTATGTGGCTGTAAACGGCAAAGGATATGAAGCTACAATCGAGGATGATTCAGGCAAAACTCAGCTCATGGCTGTGGATGGTGGGCTTTACAGCATAGAGCTCAAAGGAGAACCAAGTAATGGAAAAATGCAAGTTAGGGTGAACGATAGAGAGTAAGGATCTTCTCAGGGCAGGTGAAATCACCTCCATCAAAAAACCGATTTCTTTTGAATCCAAGGGTGAACTTTTTGTGAATGGTATACAAGGAACCACCGCCCCCGCAACCATGGTCAACGGTATCCTGGCCCCGATGCCTGGTAAGGTCGTGGCTGTCAAGAAGAATGTAGGGGATGAGGTCAGAGTAAAAGAAGGCGACAGCGTGGATGCTGAAGATGTTTTGGTTGTTATAAGTTGAGGATTTTGTTGAGGTTATATTGTCATTTCTTTTGCTGTTCTGGGAAGATTCAATCCTCTTGGTATTATCGGGTAAAGTGTTAAAAAAGAATCATTTAATAGTTCCTCGTAAGCCGCAATATGGACATTGAATTACGGGAGGACCGCCAATCGTGTCTATATTAATTATTTGATTACATCTTGGACATTGAAACTGTGTTATATGTTGGTAGGAAGTTGGCGAGATATGGGATGTTGCTTTTGTGGGAACATGAGAAGTTCGATAAGGTTCCTTTCTTTTTTTAGCAATAAGTAGCACTGCCAATAAGATACCAACTATAATTATCGCTACTACCAGAATAAATAGGCTGATCAAGAAATCCTCCATATCATCAGTATTCTCGTCATTTGAATCCGGTATGGTAGTCTGTTGCTCGGTCGTAAATTCAGAGTTATAAGAGCTCACTAATTCGTGACCCACAAAATCCTTGGCATTGGTACCTATGTTGATTTCATATGTTTCATCATATTGTAGGTCATAATTGGGGGTGAGAATTACAGTTCTGTTATCATCGCTCCATTGAATCGAATAACTTATTGTGGGGGTGATGTAAAGAGCAGACTCCACCGAGGTTCTCCTCATAGATTCGCTGAATGTGACCATAAAGGTCGTATTTATCTGAACATCTGCGGCATTATCAGCTGGTACCGTTGATATTATGGTCGGCAGTATATTGTCAAAAGTAAACACAAACAGCTTAGTTTCCTCATTACCCGCCATATCTCTAGCCGTAACCTCAATCGTGTAGTCTCCATCCGACCAACCCGCGGTATCGATGTCGAAAGGTGAATCAAGCGTATATTCCGCTCCCCCATTTATAGAATACCTTACCTCGTCGAGGTTAGTATCAAAAACAGATAAATCAATGATTGTCCCAGAAGCAACCAAAGAGCTGTTAGCAGGCGAATTTAATACTATTGCTGGTTTTATAGCATCAATAGTGAACACAAACCACTTCATATTTTCGTTGCCTGCAGAGTCTTTGGCGTATATTTCGATGGTGTATGTCCCGTCAGCCCAGGTTGTGGTGGGAATATCGTATGGAGGAGCGAGAAACTTCTCTGTCCCTGAGTTAATTGTGTATTCCACAGAATCAATATTAAAATCTGAAATAAGGAAATCAATCTTAGTGGTCGGCCGGATAATTGAATTGTTAGCAGGTGAGATTAAGAGTATGGACGGTGGGAGCGTATCTGGGAGTGCGTTCATTAATGGAAAATTGTCTTGTGTATCCTCATCGATTATATATGGAGAATCACCAATGCCATCGTTATTGTTATCAACACCTTCATAATCGCTCCAATAGTTTCCCATCGAACCATCATCCCAATGATTATCTGCTCCATCATCTTCCGCTTGATCAGCATTATCAACGATGTTGTTATGGTGAATCCAATTATCGGAAGAGGACCAAGATTTTATACCAACTGAATTGCTGGAAATCGTGTTATTAGTAATATTAACCCCAGATGACCAATATATAAAAATACCTTGCAAGGTGTTTGAAAATACATCGTTATGTGTGATAGTAGTATTTGAGGAAGAATATAGGTCAATACCGCCGAATAGGTTAAAGGATAGGTTGTTGCCTGAAATTATATTATTCGAGGAGGAGGAGGTAACAACAATACCACCAACCTCGTTGTATGAGATAGTATTATTAAGAAGCATATTATTATTTGAGCCATATAAACCGATACCGCTTATATTGTTTAATTTTATATTATTATTCGAAATATTGTTATTAGAACTATAAAGTAGAAATATACCATACTCATTGTTCATAATCTCATTAAACATAATATCATTAAATGAAGAGTTAAAAAGAGTAAGAGCTGTATCTACATAAGTGATGTTACAATATTTAATAATTGCACGGCCTGA
>JAZGAR010000349.1:0-2097 GCA_036475875.1 Thermoplasmata archaeon | reverse complement strand
GTTCCAACGAAGAATAAAGCCCTGTCACTCCAGCCCCGACAACAACGATTTTTTTCATTATTTTGTCCTCTTTTTTTTTCTATTAGATGAGAGTAAATCATGATATGTTGATAAATATTCCTTTGCCACACGATACCATGAGAATTCTTTTTCTGCCTTATCTCTCGCATCTTTCCCAAGACATGCCCTTAAATCTTTTGAACCCAATAACTTTGATAAGGCCTGGGAAATACCCTCTTCATCGAAATTTATGACCGAACCCACGTCTTCGGAAACAACCTGAGGTATATCGCCTATGCGAGAGGCAACGATCGGCAGACCAGATGCCATTGCCTCTAGCACTGTGAGTGGCAATGTATCCTGATAACTGATATGGGCAAAGATAGAGATGTTTTGATAAAATAATTTTAGCTCATCCCTGTTCATCCTTCCAAGAAGTATTACTTGATTTTCCAACCTTTGTTGTTTGATTGTTTCTTCTACGAGCTTTCTGTATTTCCCATCTCCAACAATTTTCAGTTTGACATCTGGATAAGTGTACTGCAACCTTTTAAAGGCTCTGATCAGCAAAATTAAACCCTCCACTTTCTCCTTCCAAACAAAGTTGGACACTGCCCCGACAATGGGGACCTGTTGAAGTCGTGAGGTGGGGGTGAAAAAGGCCGTATCAACACCGACTTTGATAGCTCTACCCACTTCTAAGCCGTATTTTTCTTTCAAATCTCTCACTTGATTGGTGGCTGTGACTGTCATTAGATCGGCCCTTCCGAACACCTTTCTAGCCATCATTTTCTTAATAAACGATTTTCGATGTGGAGGCTGGGTTATGAAGGTATGAACCCATTTAAAGCCCCTAGCTGAGCTCAGTGCACCAACAAACCCAAATTGTATCGGTCCGAATGTATGGACAATATCTGGTTTGATCTTCTCGACCTCCAAAACCATATCTCTTTGGATGTTTGTCATTTCTTTGTACCCAAACAACTTTTCATAGAAATTCAAGCCCTTCAAGATTTGGGCCTTCTCATTGAATGACAAAGAATAATTATCGAAGGTGATTACATTCCCCTCTTTGTATGATGATTCGCACATAGTTGTGAGGATTTTAACTTCGTGCTCTTTTTCAAGGAAAGCTTTTGAAAGGCCTTGAGTGATTAGGGTGTAACCTCCAAGAACAGGAAAATAGTAAGGTGTAACAAGCACGATTATCATCGTCTCTACTCCGTCTTCAAAGAGATTTTGATAGATTAAAGGAACATCGTTTCTTCCTATTTATGGATTGTTATTTTGGGTAAATGAGCATTGAGAGGGTAGATATCGCCCTTCTTTACCGTTTCCCGTTATATAAGTCGTTATCTATTTATATTGTTCTCCTAATATCTCGCTTCAGAACAGGGGGTTTAGCCACCAAGATGTCTTCTCTAGAAATATATGATATCATCGTGTTTGCACCTCACCCTGATGACGAGGCACTTGGATGTGCTGGTATGATCTACAGCGAATTGAAAAAAGGACGAAAGGTTAATGTGGTTTTGCTGACGAACGGCGATGCCGATACCGAATGTTGGGAGAAACTACACGGGTGCAAATCCCGGCATAAGGACATGATAGAACCCATCTGTATGATATCACCTCCACATTCGTGGAGGGGGAAGGAGAGGCTGATATCCTGCAGTTTGGGTATTCCAGAGATAACTGTCCTGATAGAAGACAGGTAAATTATGGTTTAGTGGTAACGAGAGAATGGAGAATACCACTGTTCCATCAGGCTTTCCCAGGCAATATGAACGATTCCAAAACCGTGAAAAGCACTATGAATACATTTCACGAAGAACTCGGCTTGCAGGGTTGTTTGGTTGTGGACAGGATAATGGTGACTGCTTCTAACATAGCGGATATTGTGGACAACAAGGGTCTGGACCTGGTCGGTGCTCTCCGATTGAACCCCAAACTCAAGAAGCTTATTCTCGGTATATCGATGAAGAAATACAAGGAACCGTTCATGCTAGGCAAGGAAGCCATACAATTCAAGGAGATGTCCATAGAGATTGGAGGGAAAATGCGGCGCTGTATCCTGTATTACAGCGAGGAAAAGGC
>JAZGAR010000348.1:0-3132 GCA_036475875.1 Thermoplasmata archaeon | reverse complement strand
GTGAAGATGAGGCAGTGTGGCCGTGTCCAGGCCAAGATCCTTAAGGATCTTGGTGGGGCGGCAATTTTTATGCCTGGTGCAGAGATATACCTGGCGCTTTCGAGGGGAACCATAGACGCTGGTGAATTCTCCGTGCCGGAATGCGACTGGTCAATGGGCTTTCAAGAGGTCTCAAAGTACTGGGTTCTCCCAGGATGGCACCAGCCAGGTCCGGTCAGCGGGGTTATGATCAATAAGAAGGCCTTTGATAAATTACCAGAGAGGATTAAGTTCATATTCAAGGAAGCCGCTATGGCTACGATGATGTGGAGCTGGACGTATTTTGAATACAGCTCCGGTGAGTATACCAGAAAATTTATCGATAAGGGTATCAAAACTACCCATCTGGACGACGCTACTCTTGATCAGATACACTTTTTCGCCTATAAATACATGCTCGAAGACGCAGAGAAAAATCCTGACTATACGAAGATCGCCTTCTCTCAGGCGAAGTACTTCAAAGACTTTGCTGAGTGGAGGGAGATCCAATATCCATTCGAATTTGGACGTACGCCTCCAAAGATGAACGAGCTTTACTCAAAACTAGAGGCTCTTGCTAAAAAACAAGGTGTCTACGATGATGTCATAAAACTCGAAAGATCTGTCCGGAAGAGGATGGAGGCGCAGAAGTTCTGGGAGCTTGGTACGAAGTACGTAGAAAACCCTATTGCTCCCAAATGAAGTAGTGCTTTATGATTCCATGGAAAGTACTTAGTGCCTGAACGAAAAGTCCGTTCAGGCACGATTTTGGATTTTTGATTGCGGATTTTGGATTGAAAAAATCAAGTAATATTAACTTGTTGAAATTACCTGAGTAAAATTGAAAATCTTTTTTAGGAAGTTTTCGGTCAAACACTACTTAATCTCTGCATGGAATCATATAGGGTTTAATGAAGCTCTCAGAAGTCTGCTAAGACTTCTGAGAGCTTTTTAAGGCGGAGGTTTCTTGTGAGAAAGATTAGAGCGATCGTCAAGGGCATTGATGCCATCTCCGAATGGAGCGGAAGGATTTTTAGTGGGTTCATTGTCACTATTATTGCCTTGTCGCTCTACGAGGTATTCACGAGGAGGTTGTTGGGCAAGCCCACCATATGGACCCATGAGATAATAGCCTATTTTTTTTGCGCGGCAATTTTGCTCACAATTGGTTATACTCTGAAACACAGGGCGCATGCGAATGTGGATGTCCTTTACGACTATTTTTCCCCGAGGACGCAGGCGATTCTTGACCTTATTACTTACACCGTTTTTTTAGGGATCTTTGTTTCATTCTTATTATATCATGGAACAAGATTTGCTGCCACCTCCTGGGCAATCATGGAACGAACCCCGAGTGCCTTTAATTTCTATATCTTCCCCGCGAAAACCCTGATTCCTGTTGGAATGTTCTTGCTGGCCATTCAAATGATATCAGATGTCATCAGGAGGATAGTCTTTCTGGTTAAAGGAGAGAGTCTATGATCGAGATCCACCCTGTGCTTGTTGTAATTTTGATGTTTGCTATTATTCTCGTGGGGCTTGCATTGGGGCACCCTGTTGCCTTTGTCCTGGGTGGCGTGGCGACGATATTTGGTTTCCTCGGGTGGGGGCCCGAGGCCTTGTATATCTTTGCGGGCAGAGCCTTCGATGCGGCAACCAATCATATTCTTATCGCTATCGCCAACTTTATTCTCATGGCAGCCTTCCTGGGGAAGTCCGGTATTTCCGAACGGATATTTCGCTCCATGATGTATCTGTTTGGGCCGATGAATGGAGCAATAGCATTGGCGGCCATCGTCTGGTGTGCACTTGAGGCTGCCTGCACGGGAGTCATAGGGGCAAGTGTGGTCAGCATGACGATTCTGGCCATGCCTGTCATGCTGAAGTATCACTATGACAAGCACCTCTCTTGTGGATCCATTGCTGCTGGAGGGTCGCTCAGTATCCTTATCCCGCCGAGCATCATGCTGGTGATGATGGCAGACCAATCTGGAGTATCGGTTGGAAATCTATTTGCAGGTGGTGTTGGTCCTGGTGTTGTCTTGTCAGTGTTATTCTTCATATACATCGTCGCTATAACGACCATAAATCCGACAAAGGGCCCCGCACTTCCTCTTGAGGAAAGGACGGCTCTTTCAACAGGACAAAAGGCCAAGTATATCCTTGTGAACTTGGTTCCTGCCGGCATCCTTATCGCTGGGGTTCTGGGCTCAATCTGGACGGGCGTAGCCACGCCAACGGAGGCATCTGGGGTGGGCGCCTTCATTGCCTTCATTTTTATGCTCGTCTATGAGGGGTTTAACCGGAAGGTGTTCTTAGAGTGTGTCTGGTCTGCGGCAAGAACCACTTGTATGGTCATGACAATCATTATTGGGGCCTCGGTCTTTACCGGCGTGTTCCTCGGTTTGGGTGGCGGGGATGTGGTAAGGGAAGGCATATATGGGTTTAGCTTCCTGGGAAAGTGGGGCATGTGCGGAATCATGATGTTCATGGTCTTCATTATGGGCTTTATCATTGACTGGATCGCAATTGTTTATATCACCTTCCCGATCTTCCTGCCTATCGCTGCTGAGCTGGGCTTTGATCCAATTTGGTTTATTATCATGATTGCCGTCAACTTGCAGGTGTCTTTCTTATCACCACCAGTCGGCTATGCCTTGTTCTATATGAAGAGCACTGTTCCGCCTGGAATAACATTAGTAGATATTTACAAGGGTGTTTTTCCCTTTATTTTGATTCAATTGGCAAGCCTTGCTATGCTTTGGGTTTATCCTCCGCTAGCAACGTACTTACCTAGCATAATCATAAAATGATGATTAGACAAAGGAGATTATCATGTTACCAACAAGAACATTTCTTATTCCTCCAGTATTGATTACCGGGTCCGGGTCATCAGAAAAGGTGGGGGAAGAAATCAGGAAATTGGGGCTCAAGAAGGGCCTAGTTGTGACAGATGAAGTCATAATCAAATTGGGCCTCTTGGAAAGCATCAAGGAAGTTCTCTCAGAAAACAAAATAAAATTCACAGTATACGATAAGATCTCTACTGAACCAACGGTGGATTTTGTAATGGAAGGATTGAGCGCTTACAAAGAAAACGAATGCGAATTCTTG
>JAZGAR010000347.1:0-6837 GCA_036475875.1 Thermoplasmata archaeon | reverse complement strand
TCTCAAGCCTCTCTTCTTTTGGAACTTCCTCAGATGGTATCATCTCTGGGCTTGGTTCAGGTTCCTGTCTCTCCACTTTGGGTACATCCTCAGGTTTTTCATCTAATATCCCGGCCTCGGGTATTATTTGCGCAGACGGTACAATCTCTTCACCCGGTTTTGGTTCTAGCTTCTCCTGTGATAGCTCTTCAACTGCTTGCTTTCCCTCTTCAGCCTCGAAGTCAAAACCACATTTCATACATATTGTGGCAGATGAACTTATAAACGAACCGCAGGAAGGACACATGTAAAGATCTGTTTCTTCTTTTTCGGTCTTTGTTACCTCCTCCACATGCTCTTCAGTCTCTTTTGTTGACCCCTCAACCGTTTCTACAACGGCCTCTGCTTTTGGCTCTACCAGAATTTCCTCCACCTCACCTTCAGTAGTAATTTCCTCAGAGGGCCTCATCTCTTCACTGGGCCCTGGCTCAAATTTTATTCCCAAACCCTCCTCTTTTGGGATATCCTCCGATGTAGTTATCTCTTCAGTTGGTCCAATCATTCCCTCCAAGCTCTCCTCCTTTGGCTCTTTGGGAACAGGTTCAGGTCTTACCTCGGCTGCTTCTTCAGGCTTTTTTTCCTTGATCTTCTTCAACCTTAACTTCCTTTTTATCCTTCGCCTTTTTATCCTTCGCTTTTTTCTAATTTTCGGGGCGAGCTCACTCTTGGGTAATTCTTCTCGTATGGCTCCCTCTTCAACAATCTCGGCTTCAACGATTTCCGCCTCTACTATCTCAGCCTCATCTTCCTCAATGAATTGGAAAACCGGTAGATCCTCCTCCCTCTCCATGGACCCCACGCCTTCAGGGATTTCCACGACCTCTACCACACCATCAGTGCTCTCAAAAATGGTTTCGGAAGGGATCGAACCCTCACCTTCAATTTCCAAAGGTATGACTTCAGTAGCCTCTTCATCAGCCACCAGAGTGAACATCATGTCATCTTCACCCTCGGCAATTGAGGAAGGACTTCTAAAAATTGACGGCCTTTCAAGGGCAAAGGTCTCAAATTCTTCTGGGCTCGGCTCTAAAATAGGCCTGAAAGCTCTGGGGCCTTGATGCACAGGTATAAATCTCGGAAGAGATTTTCTTGCCTCCTCGATGCTCTTCTCCGATGGAACGAACTCGAGGGATGTTTCACCCTCTTTGTATGTGGGGCGCTCCAAAATAGGTACCTTTGTGTGAGCAATCCTAGGTCCTTCCACCTCCTCTATCTCAGGCTCCTTCCTTTCTACCAGGGCCTCTTTTTCCGGCGACGGAGGAAGTTCATGCGTTTCGCAGTAGTGGGCCACCTCACCGTTCAATCTCCTGCATAACTTACAGTAATCCTCTGGAAGTTTGGAAGGGCATGGTTTTTTGGGAAGGTCGTCGAGAAAATCCCTAAGCTTTGGAAGGTCCGAGCGTTGAAGCCTGGTATTCATATGTCCACCTAAGTTTTCATCCTTTGAGAGTACATACAATTTTAAATACTTATAATTTGTCAAATATATATTCGGGATTGATTTTCAAGGTTATTTTAGACCACCAAAAAGCTCTTAAGACTTGAGAACTATGATTTAGACAATAAACGAAGGGTTATGAATGTCCGCAAAAACCCCGGGGATTACGAATAAAATGCTTTTAGTTCTGTTTTTGGTTGTAATGCTTTTTACTGGCTTTGCATTTGCTCAGGTCTTTGATCTCACATACGATGATCCGGAGGGTGATGTTGAGGATATGAAGGGCATAACTTATAGGGAAGGATATGAACACATCGATATTCTTGAGATAAGCTCATCAGAAAATATCCTTGGAACACAGCTCATTTTTGAGATGACTGTGACCGGTGTGATAACGGATTCTGAAGAGATAACATACACCTTTTACTTAATGGACAAAGAAGAATGGATTTATATAGTCACCTACAGTAATGGTGTAGGCACCGGTATGAACATGGAGGATGGAAGCACCGACGTTCTCCAGGCTTCAGGCTCAGGAACCAGCACCTTAGAGGTTAGGGTACAAATGAGCAATGTTGGGGAAATATCAGAGTTTGATTTTTGGAGTGAGACATCAGAGTATGGTGAGGATCAATATCTATGGGATTATGCACCAGATTCAGGGCCAGGTTGGGTTGATGATGATTATTTTCTGTGCAGAAAGGTGCTGCCAGGGTGCAATGTCCCCATTGTGGTGTGAGTGGAAAAATGCAATGGTAGCTTTTTATCTTCAGACCTATTTGATCATTTTTCCAATTTATTTTGCGGGAGGTTTCCATCCATCTATGAAAATCAGGAAAATATTATCTGTATTGCAGGTATTATGTAATATCTTAACAGGTATTTGTCATGACTAGAAAGATGAGAATCGGAACAGGTGCAGGTTATTCCGGAGACAGGATAGAGCCTGCAATTGAACTTGCCGAGCTTGGTAATTTGGATTATCTTGTGTTCGAGTGTCTTGCCGAGAGAACCATTGCAATGGCTCAGCAGCGCAAACTTGCCGATCCAAGTGAGGGTTATGACCCAATGCTTGAAGAAAGGCTGAGAAAAGTTTTGGTTCCATGCACCGAAAACCGAACGAGGATAATAACGAACATGGGCGCTGCGAATCCAATGGCTGCAGGTGAGAAAGTTGTGGAGTTGTTGAAGGAATTGGACCTAAAACATCTGAAGGTGAGGATCGTGGAGGGGGATGACATCTTAAAGAAACTTATCTCAAGTGATTTCTCGATTCTAAAAGACAGCGAGGAAATCCTCAAAATACTGGATAAAATCATCTCGGCCAATGCATATCTAGGGGCCTCACAGATTCTCAGTGCTCTGGGAGCAGGTGCAAACATCATCATAACAGGCAGAACCTGTGACCCTTCTCTTTTCCTGGCACCCATGATGTACGAGTTTGGATGGAAGGAGGATGATTGGGATAGGATCGGAAAAGGCATTGCCATAGCGCATCTCTTGGAATGCGGGGCACACGTAACAGGAGGCTATTTTGCAGACCCTGGCTATAAGGATGTAAAAGGCCTTGGAAATTTGGGTTTTCCTATTGCAGAGGTTCATGAGAATGGCCACGCATTAATAACGAAATTACCTGACTCAGGAGGAGAGGTGAGTCTCAGGACCTGCAAGGAGCAGCTACTCTACGAGGTGCATGATCCTAGCGCATACTTAACCGCTGATGGCATAGCCGATTTCACGAAGATAAATTTTGAAGAGGTTGGTAGAGATACTGTAAAAGTAACAGGTGGAGGAGGAAGGTCCTGTCCCAATGAATTGAAGGTTTCGATTGGTATTAGAAATGGGTTTGTTGGTGAAGCCCAGATTTCATACGGAGGAGAAGGGGCATTACAAAGAGCAGAGCTTGCAGCACAGATATTGATAAAGAGGTTTAAGATCCTGGGTTTGGAATTTGAAGGGTTGAGGTTCGATTCTATGGGTGTGGGTTCGTTGTGGTCTGCTGGATCCCCTTCCCACATACCAAAAGAAATCAGACTGAGAGTGGTTGGTCGAGCACAAACAAAGGATGATGCAGAGAAACTATGTAACGAGGTAGAGGCACTTTACACGAACGGCCCTGCAGGAGGTGGAGGTGTGAAGAGGAGTGTCGAGGAGAACATCGCAATCGTTTCCGCTTTCATTCACAGGGAGGAGGTAACGCCTGAAGTCATAGTCTTGGGGGCGGATGATGAGTGAAATTAAATTGAGAGAAATCGCTCACACGAGGAGCGGCGATAAAGGAGACGTGCTCAACATCTCTCTCATCCTATATGATAAAAAGCATTACGAATTGATAAAAGAGAAGGTCACTCCTGAGAGGGTGAAGGAGCATTTCAAACATCTCGTAAAAGGAGAGGTGAAGCGGTACGATTTGGACAACTTAAAAGCCTTCAATTTCGTTCTTTATGATGCGTTGGACGGAGGGGTAATGCAATCCCTGAGGTTGGACAAACATGGGAAAACGCTGAGCTTTATGCTATTAGATATGGAGATCGAGATATAGCCTGGCTTGGTTTGATTTTCAGATAAGGTTTAAAACAAGTATGCATACAATTATACGATCGGATATTTTCAATTAGAATCCGAATCGCTTCTCTATTAATATTATCATTAAAGATAATCATACCACAATTGGCTTATATACATTCATAGGTTTTTACTCAGTTGTCCGTATAGGGCTACTTTATTTCATACATATGTAAATAATGACGGTGAAAAGTTATGGAAATCGTTAACAATAAGACGAAATTCGATATAAAAGAGGGGTTCAGTGTCGCTCTCAAAACTCGAGTTGCAAGAGGTAAATTAGAAGGAAGAAAGGCCTTGGTAACAGGTGCCTCAAAAGGAATAGGAAGGGAAATAGCCATAGCACTTGCGAGTGAGGGTGCGGATGTCGCCATAAATTACCTGTCAAGTGAAGTCGAAGCAGAGGAGGTTGCCAGGTGGTTAGAGGACCTTGGCGTGAACAGTTGGGTTTATCCAGCCGATGTCAGTGACATGAACGGTGTAAAGGACATGAAGCACTGTCTTGAGAAATATTTCGGCGGTATAGACATCCTAGTGAACAATGCAGGTATTAACGTGGACAAGCTGTTTATCAAGATGGACCAAAAGATGTGGGATAAGGTCATCTCAGTGAATCTAACAGGTGTTTTCAACTGCACAAATGTTTTCATAGATCGTATTCTCCAATCAAGGCAAGGAAGGATAATCAACATTACTTCTATAGTAGGCCAAATGGGTAATGTCGGGCAGGTGAACTATGCAGCATCCAAGGCGGGAATAATAGGCATGACTAAAGCCTTGGCCAAGGAACTGGCGAGAAAGAACGTAACAGTGAACGCCATAGCACCAGGGTTTATTGAGACAGACATGGTCAAAGGCATACCAGATAAAGTAAAGGAGAGGATCTTGGCACAGATTCCTTTAGGAAGATTTGGCTTGCCCAAAGAGGTTGCGAAGGCTGTCGTTTACCTTGCATCGGATGATGCCGCCTATATCACAGGTCATATCTTGAACATAAACGGAGGCATGTATTTATAGTAAAAACCTAGAAAGGAATAATAGAAAAATAAGGAGGAGAACATATGAAAAAAACTGGAAGACGTACGAAGAAAGGGGGGAAACCCCGTGGAAATGTAAGGACGAAAAGTCCAGAAAGAAATGCAGAGGCAAGTGCACTGGGCATCTTAGATTCTTGGGTCGACTATTCCAAGCAGTTGGAGAACCAGATCGTAGATGTCTTAAAAGAGAACAGGAACCAGTACGAGAGACTACACAATGGTTGGACAGATTTCTCCAATGGTATGGGAATGAGAATGAAGCCCTTTGTCGGAGGAGACACCCCAGAATATAAGGAACTGTTCAACGTATGGAAGAACTATTCCAACAAGATGGGAACTCACTTGACCCATCTGGTGGAAGAGAACAAGGTCAATACAGAAACACTGACCAAGAGATACCGAGATTACTCCACAAAAATAATGAACAACGCCATGATGAACGATGGGCCGGAGTTGGCTGCTGTGCAAGAGCTTTATACTAACTGGTTCGACTTCTCCAACGAGATTAACGACCAGATCACGAGGCTCATGTCAACCAACCAACATGAAAACTCGAGGATATTCGATATGTGGAACAACTTTACAGATAGGATAAGCGAGCTTATGGACACTATGACCACAGAGAACGAATCACAAATCGACGAGGTCCATACCGCATGGAACAGTCTATCGGAGAAATTTGGGAAGACCATAACGGGTTTCCTTGACGGGTACAACAGGAACTACGAAGATGTCTATAATTCATGGCTAGACGAAACCAAGGAGATAGGCAAACGCTACGGCGAAGTCATGAAGGATTATGGCGCAGACTACGAGACCCTTTACAAGATGTACTTCGACAGGACAGCATCGTTCCAGAGGAACATGATGATATTCCCGTATTTAAGGGCTCAGAACCTTGCAGACGAGGTCAAGGAGCTGAAGAGGAAGATCGAGAAGCTCGAGAGGAAGATGAACGATTAGTCTTCTCTACCCCCTTCTTCTATTTCTTGGATTTCAATTACAGGGTTCTCATCCGTAATTCTTCGGTGATGCCTATAGCGAACGAAAGTCAAGGAAGAAGCAGGGGCTTAGGAACAGGGAACTTGGTGGCAAAGTGATGAACAAATGTTTCATATGACAAGGTGATGGATATGGTAAAAGGTAAAGGAAAAAAGAAAAAAAACGCCGAAGAGCATGTTGACGTCCATGATGTGTGGATCGATTTTTCCAAGGAAATTGGCGGTAGAATCGAGGACATCATGAAGGAAGGGGCAAGTGAATATAAGGAACTGTATAAGATTTGGGAGGAGTACGCAAAGATGATGACAAAACAGATGGGAAAGTCCAGCCCAGAGGATAGGCTTGCTTTTGAAGATATACAGAAAATGTGGACAGAATACTCGAGCAAGATAGGCCAGCGGTTCATTGATATCTTAAAAAAAGAGAATGGACCCCTCATGGACCTGTATCAGTTTTGGACAGAATACTCGGGTAAGATGAGCGAAAACTTCTCAGAACTGATGGGTGATAGCATAAAGGAACAGGAGGACCTATACGAGCGCTGGATGGACTCCTTTAGTGTAAAGGAAAGGAATTTAGACAATGACGTTTTGGCTGCTTTTAAAAACATGAACCAGTTTTGGCAGGTGATGCTGGAGCAGTCACAGGGTATGTTGTCACCTAACTTTGGGGGTAATATTGACTTTAATGCGAATTACAAGGAACAAAACGAGTTCTGGACAAAGAAGTATTCAGAGATGGTCATGAACATGATGA
>JAZGAR010000346.1:0-2290 GCA_036475875.1 Thermoplasmata archaeon | reverse complement strand
CAAGTATACATAGAAGATATTTCCAAAGGCGAAGCCTTTTCGCAGACAGCGATTGCCTGATCAAAAGAGTTTTCTGCGACCAACGTCTCTGCTAGGAAAATATCATAACGGAATCTCATCCCGTCTTTTTCGCCAGGATTTACATTAGGTAATAGGGATTTCATCCTTTCTAACTTAGTCTTTGCGGAATCGATATGTCCTTCCTTCAGGTCTACCAATCCAGAACGAAATTTGTGAGCTGCTGTAATCAAAGGTGTATATTCAGGGTAGTTCTCTATCGCTAAATCGAAAAAGTCTTTGAAGTGCCGCCGGCTGAGCTGAAGTTCTCCTCTGTCATAATAAATCCACGCCTTCATCCACTCTGCGTATGATTTCAATACTTCATTTCCTACCGCTTCCGCCAGGTCCTTTGCCCTGCGAAGGTCTTCAAGGGACTGTTCGAAGCTCCCAAGCCAGTAATGATAGAAACCTTTTATCAAAAAACCCTCTGATTTTATTCCAGGAGATGGGGCCATAGAAATGAATTTATCAGCCCATCTCATTGCCTCGGCATAATTTTCCTTGAATGCGTAGATGTAACCGATGGACGGAGACGCCTGATGAAAATCAGGCTTAACCTCTAAAGCTTCCTTGTATTTGGCTATTGCCTCATCAAGTCTCCCCATCAAGAAATAACACTCGGCCATGGAATCGATGGGGTTGGCATCCCCAGGGAAGGCAGATGCATACCTTTTAAAATACTCGATGGCTTTCTCAAAATTCTCCATCTCCGCGTAGGTATAGGCAAGATCATTCAAGGCAAATCCAGAGTAGGGGTCAAGTTCCAGCGCTTTGTTGAACTCTTCCACTGCTTCATAGTATAAATTTTCGCCCTTGTAATAGAGACCCAATAAGTGGTGGGCCACTTCGTCCTTCGGGTATTTCGCAGCGAGCTGTTTGAGCAGACGAAAATACTTTACCTGATCTTTCTTTACAATGTATGCATAAAATGCTTCTATAAAAAGCCTCTCTTTATCCGTTGCTTTCTTGGAAAAAGTCTTAGCTTTCTCTACGGCCTCGTTACTTGCTTTGGTATCTCCTAAACCACCGTAGGCGAAGGCAAGCCATATGTATGCCGAAGCAAAGGTCGGATCGAGTTCGACCGCCTTCTCGAGAAACTGCCGGGCATCTTCATAATAGAATTTATTATGACTCTCTGTTCCTTTTAAAAAATAATTGTAGGCATCCATCGAAGTGGTTGTAACATCGGCAATTGGCTTTTGGGCTTCTTTTATCCTGCGTTCGGATAGGCCGACACCCCGAGATATCTCTTTGCTCAGTTCATCGATTTGTTTTTCCAGAATACTACGAACTCCTTCCCCTTTCGAGCTGGCACTTCGCAGGAGGCTCTTGGTCTCGACATCCAAAACTTTCACATCCGTGGCAAACATGTCACCGGCCTTGACGAAACTCCCCAGCACAATGGCATCTACGCCGTCCATTCGACACAATTCAAAGCCTAAATCCTTGTCAATGACCTCCGCTTCCTCTTTTCCCATTTGTTTGAGGAGATCATGCATCCGTTCCCAAGTTGTCACGCGAAGATATTTCGACTGCTCAAGGCTCGTGATTAAAAGATTAGGAATGGCCTTTTGCAGATAATCATAGGCATTGTCTCCGCTCTGATTCTCGAAGCTGACCACTGCGATGGAGGACTTAACGATTTCTTTCTGAGGAAGAAACTGCCAGATAATCAATCCAGCAGCTATAAGCGCGACAAAAACTAAAGCAGGGAGGAAGAGCTTCTTCATACTAAACTGAACCGTAATCTCTCTTGAGGTCAGCGGCTTTCGCTCGGGAACTACGCGCTCTGTCGTGGGGATGCCTTTCTGTATGTTTTCCAGTTCAGACCGCATTTCACCCGCACTCTGGTATCTCTTTTCTTTATCCTTCTCCAAACATCTCATTATTACAGTGCTGAGATCTTCTGGAATCTGGGCATTTAATTCCTTTGGATCTTTCGGCATTTCACTCTTATGCTTCACTCCGATCGTAAAAGGCGTATCTCCTTTGAAAGGAACCCTGCCGGTTACCATCTCATACAGGATCACGCCCAAAGAATAAATATCCGAACTCTGGCCGGCTTCTTTCCCCTCTACCTGCTCGGGTGACATATACTCGGGCGTCCCTATCATCACCCCGGCTCCGGTTATCCCTTTCGACTCAAGAGAGCGGGCTATCCCGAAATCCATGATGCGCGCATTCCCGTCTTCGTCCACCATGACGTTCTGCGGCTTTAAATCCCTGTGGA
>JAZGAR010000345.1:0-3201 GCA_036475875.1 Thermoplasmata archaeon | reverse complement strand
GGGAGATACGGATGTCGTATAAGATATGGAAGATCAAAGCATATAAGTTCTTTATCGACGCGTAATAGGATCGGCTGAAAATGGCGATAAGAATGATATTGACGGTTGATGTGGACCACTTTCCAGGAAGCGAGGTAGGAATAGGGAGGATTTTAGATATCTTGGAAAGGAGGGACATCAAGGCAACTTTTTTCGTTGCTGGTAAATTTGCCTTAGAATATGAAAATGTGATAAAAGAAATCGATTCTAGGGGACATGAAATCGGTTGCCATGGATATTCCCATGGCCTCGATGTAGCCGAGAATTTCGTGGATTTGGAAGTACCCGAGCAGAAAAAAAGGATAGAAAAGAGCTCGGAGATTTTGAAAGGGATAACAGGTCAAGATGTGAGGATATTTAGGGCCCCATATGCCTTAATAAGTCACAATACAATGAATGTATTGGAGAGTTTGGGCTACGAATGCGACAGCTCTGTAGCCTCCTTGAGATTTGATTTCGGTTTGGGCATGGCAAACAACTTGAAGGCTTTCTTCGCACCTACGAAACCGTACCACCCATCGAATCGAAATATCTATAAGAAAGGTGATTCAAAGGTTTTGGAGATACCATTATCTGCCTTTTTTACCCCCCTCACACTATCAGGAATAAGAACATTTGGTGTAAAAATGATCTGTCAAATCTTCAATATTTCATCTCATTTTTTCGATCCTGTGGTTTTCTACCTCCATCCCTATGAGGTTCTAGGCATGGACGAGATCCGATTATGGAAAGGATTACCAAAAAGACATAAAAAAAATAGAGGGGAAAAAGCTATCACTGGTTTAGAAAGGTTCCTAGATTATGTTGAAAGAAAGAGTGAATTCATTTTATTCGAAGATATCCTGGAGGCCGAGAAAGATCATGATGAAAAATAAGTCCCCCAAAAAAAAGATTTGCATGCCTGTTTATTCTTACTATCCCTTCGACCCTAGAGTCAGGAGGGTTGCGGAGGCCTTGGTGGAAAAAGGCCATTCGGTTGATGTTATATGTTTAAGAGGTGAGGACGAGGATAAATTTCGCACATACAATGGTGTAAACGCGTACAGACTGCCTTTGGAACACAGAAGGGGGGGCTACCTCAGGTATCTCCATAATTACGGGATGTTCTTCCTCCTATCGTTCCTCATGCTGAATTCCCTTGATAGAAAGAAGCACTATAATGTCATGCATGTTCATTCTCTACCAGATTTCTTGGTTTTTATCACCCTTTTTCAGAAAAAGAGAGGATTAAAAATAGTTCTGGATCTGCATGAGGCTATGCCGGAGATTTTCGCGGCAAGGTTCGACAAAAATATGGATTCTATTCTTGTAAAATTCCCGATATTCCTGGAGAGGATCAGCCACGCCTTTGCCACCCGCATAATCACCGTGAACGATACCATCAAGAATATCTATATTACCAGGGGGGTACCAAAAGAGAAAATCTCCGTGATTATGAACTCCCCTGACGAGAAGTTAAGGGGGAAGATGGACTTAAAGGAATTTAAAGCGAAATTGAATTTGGATGAAAAGTACAAATTGGTATTTGTGGGAGGAATAAACTACGAGAGAAATATCGAGGTGATACTTGAGGCCATGGCCAAACTTAAGTCGCAAATACCAAACCTCTACTTTATCCTCTTCGGCCATATGTACGGGCATAAAGGTGAAAGTTACAAGGAGCAATTGAAGGCCCTGACAAGAAAGCTAGGACTTGAAAACAGCGTTTATATTGGTGGGAAGTTAAATCCAGAGGAAGTATCAAACTATCTGGATCTAACGGATTTCGGGGTTGTATCCTATATCCGCAACCCTTTGACAGAAGTTGCCGTGCCGAACAAGGTGTTTGAATACATAGCCTTAAACAAACCCATAATAGTTTGTCGCTTGAAGGCTTTGTATTCTCTGCTTGCCGATGATGCCGTCCTTTACTACGAGCCCGAGAATGCCCATGACCTTGCCGCCAAGATGCTCCAGCTTTACCGCCAAAGGGACAAAATGACCGACATGATCGCAAACGCAAACAAAGTTTACGAGAAATGTAAATGGAAAGTTATGAAAGAACGATTATATCGAATGTATGAGGAATTGGATGCCTAAGAAATGTATATTAATCGGATTTAGTGGCATATGTCGAAGGAGAATAAATCATAGAACATGATGCATATTTAATCATCAGGAGTGGGATTGTGAAGGTAACAATCGTAGCAGGAAGAAATCCCTTCGCGGCCAAGGCGAGCGGTACGTCGACTTATGTTGAGGGGTTAGTTACCGCTTTAAATGAGGAAAGGCTCCATGTAACTTTGATCAGTTGCGAAATCGATAAAAAAACGGCGGATAGGTACAATCTCAATCACATCTCCCTGAAAATGAAAAAAGTAACCAGCATACGGTTCCTTTTAAAACTCCTAGTGAAAACGCCGAGGTTGAAAATTCCCGAATATTCGATCATACATACACACCGACCGGATTTTATGTTCCCCTTCATTCTCTTTTGTAGAAAAAATCCCAAGGTATGCACTCTTCACGGCATACCTGATATCGGTATCAAAACCAGAAAGAACTTCCTGACTTGGGGGATATATTCCTTACTGGAAAGATCGATTTTGGGTCGTATAAATAGGTTGATTGCCGTGAACCAATCGACTAAGGATTACTATGCCCAGAAATATCCCCGAATAAAAGATAAAATCGCCGTCATTCCTGTGGGTGTCGATCTGGATTTGTTCAGGCCCCTGGACAGGGAAAAAATGCGGAAGAGATACGGGTTCAACCAAGAGGATAAGATTATTCTTTATGTAGGCAGGTTCTCCGTGGAGAAGGGATTGGACCTTCTTCTTTCTGCTTTCAAGGAGTTGAAGTCCGAGGTGGGCGGAGTCAGATTGATTTTACTTGGAGAAGGGATGATGGAGGAAAAGTTGAGAAAAATCGTAAAATCCCAAAATATTGAAGATGTTACATTCATGAAACCCCATGATCACAAGAAAATTCCAGAGATTCTCAATTGTGCGGATTTGCTTGCCCTTTGTTCCTCGTATGAGGGGATGCCCACCATCGTTTTGGAGGCCTTAGCTTGCGGTGTTCCTGTGGTATCCACCGATGTCGGTGATGTTAAAAATATGGTTTTGGAGGATAAAACCGGTCAACTCGTCCCAAGTCGAGATTCAAAGTCCATAAAAAATG
>JAZGAR010000344.1:0-2073 GCA_036475875.1 Thermoplasmata archaeon | reverse complement strand
GGGTTTTTTTCGTACAGACATTAGCCCAAGGCTTATCCGAAACATGGGTATGGGTGCAAGCGTGTTTACAGCAATCGAGAGTGTCGTAAGAAATCGTACCTATGACCCAAATGAAGCTTCAGATATTATCTATCAAATGGTTGTTAACGCCACCGGCGCTGAAGCCCATACTTATAAAAATAACAATAAAATTCAAAAGGGCGAGAGGACTGAACTCCGCAGAGCTCAGATTATTAAAAATGCCACCAAGGTATTTTCGTGCAAAGGCTTCTCGAATGCCACGATATCGGAAGTGGCTAAACAAGCCAATTTAGGCGATGCAACCCTCTATGAATACTTTGATAACAAGGAAGCTATTCTCCTGAATTCTGCGGAAACCTATTTAAAGCACTTGGGCTCAAGTGATGCTATTCTCTCCGACAATCTCTCCGACCCTGAAAGAACCCTAAGAAAACTTATATGGCAATATATATGGCAGTTATATACCTTCGAGGATTTCACCCGCGTTTTAGTCTTGGAACTTTTTAGGAATATTAGTTTTTATTCTAGCCCTGGGTATAAATACTTTGAGGCCTTTTTTGAAAAAGTTTCTGATGCTATCCGGAAGGGTCAACAGGAAGGCATATTCATAGCGGAGGCTCCAGTCCCAACATTTATTCATATGATTATGGGCACTTTCGACCAATTCCTTCTCTCACAGTTTCTCTTGAACAAGGCGCCGCTTGGACTTTCTGAACTAAATATTATCGTTGATTTCCTCCTTCGAGCAATCAAAGTCCGGGAACCTTCATAAGTCTATCCTTCGTTCCAATATCGATTTTATCAGATCGATTCAGGATTCGATTCAGATACAGGGGTAGTAGCGATCCATTTCTTGACCACAAGGGAAGTTTGAGGTTATTCAGTAGACTGTTTGTGAGGAGAACAGCATGGACAAAAAGAACGTAACAGAATTTTCTTATTGGGAAAAGGAAATTGAAACCCTTCCTATTCAAGATTTAAAAAAACTTCAGATTCAAAGGCTGAGAGAGACTATAAAAAAGGTGCAGGCCGTATCATTCTATAGAGAGAAGTTTGATGCAGCCTCAATACACCCCGATAAAATAGGGTCATTGGATTCCATCAGGGGTCTCCCGTTCACGACCAAAGAGGATATGCGAAGTTTGTTTCCCTATGGTCTGTTGGCGGTTCCTTTGGATGATTGTGTCAGAGTGCATGCATCATCAGGAACCACAGGCAGGTCTGTTGCTGTGCTGTATACCGAGCATGACATCGAGTCATGGAGCAATACGGTCGCACGTTGCCTTTACGGGGTCGGCGTTGGAAAATCGGATGTCTTTCAGAATATGGGAGGCTATGGTCTGTTCACCGGAGGTTTGGGTTTTCACTATGGTGCAGAAAAGGTGGGCGCGCTCACCATACCTGCGAGTGCGGGAAACAGCAAGAGGCAGATCAATCTGATGTTGGATTACGGTACAACAGCAATCCATATTATGCCGAGCTTTGCCCTTTATCTCATAAAGGTTTTTGAAGAAATGGGCGTTGACCCCAAGGGGGACACAAAACTCAATATCTTTTTTCTTGGTGCCGAACCCCATTCAGAGGAAACGCGGAAGCGGATCGAGGCATTCTACGGTGTGGATGCCTATAACTCCTACGGCCTCTCCGAGATGAACGGACCTGGTGTCTCCTTTGAGTGCCCCATGAAAGATGGCGTCCATATCTGGGAGGATAACTTCATCGTAGAGGTTATTGATCCCGAAGGGGATGAGCCTGTGCCGGCAGGGGAAGTGGGAGAATTGGTCTACACATCGCTTACACGGGAAGCGATGCCATTGATCAGATACCGGTCACGGGATCTGGCTTTCTTAATCCCCGAACCCTGTGCGTGTGGAAGGACCCATCGGCGGATATCCAGAATTCAGGGAAGAATGGACGACATGATCATTTGGAAGGGTGTAAACATTTTTCCAATGCAAATCGAAAGTGTCCTTATGGACTTTTCCGAGATTGAAGTAACCTATCTGATTGTGCTGGAAACCGAGAACGAAGTCGACAAAATGACCATCCAAG
>JAZGAR010000343.1:0-3058 GCA_036475875.1 Thermoplasmata archaeon | reverse complement strand
TTGCTCAAGTAATTTTCATGACAAGGCTCATCTATCTGGATAATCGTTCAATATCGATGATCCTCTTATATAAATCATCTCAGGATATTAGAGCCAGGATTCGTTGATTTACATGTTGATGCTCTTGGCCCAATGATATAGAAAGAGCAGCTCAATATGATATTGATCATTTGGCCAGACATATGAGCATTTACATATATCTCCCTGTGAAGAACCACTGGTCAATAGACCAGTGGCATCTAACGGACCAGTGGTTCTGCACACTAATTCCGCCAGTCTTAACCACCAGTCAGATAGACTGGTGGAATGTCGGTTTCAAACGATCATCCTATGTCATCTCTTTGTTATCGAGAATCCAAACCCGATATAGCAAAGGGATAACACATGTCTTTGGATCGCACAAGAGTTGTGAATAACATCCGTCATTAACTTTATATGTATCTTTATAATATCAATGATTCCAGGCACTTTTGGAGAAGTGAACATGAAGAAGCGCGACGTAGTAATCGCAGGAGCTGGCCCGAGCGGAGCCACTGCCGCATATTACTGTGCCAAGGCAGGTCTTGATACGGTGCTCATCGACAAAAACCGGTTTCCGAGGCAAAAACCTTGTGGCGGCGGCTTGTGTCCGCACATAAAGCGTTTCAAGTTCATAGACGAGAAGTTCTTCTCCATCCATTCCAACAGATCCACCCTCTTCAGTCCCTCTATGAAGGAATCCATGGACTACGATCCAGGTCGACCGATATTCTACCAAGTGGAAAGAAAGGAGTTCGACAATCATATCTGTGAAAAGGCCCAAGAGGCGGGAGCTGAGTTCATCCAGGGCACCACCGTCAAGTCAGTGGAACGGAAGGATGGGGGCATGCTCATCAATACCGACAGAGGCTTCTTCAAAGCCGATATCGTCCTGGGTGCCACGGGGGTATTCGGACCTGTTGCGAAGTACGTTCGCGAACAAAACAATCTTCCCCCTAGATGGAGCGATTCCGAACTGGCATTTTGCCTCGTGACTGAGATACCCATCGGAGAGAAGGAGGTTGTGAAGAGATACGGGGAGGATCGGAGAGTCCTGATGCATTTCCTCGAATATGTCTATGGGGGATATGGTTGGGTGTTCCCTAAGAAGGAGAAGGTGAACATCGGCATGGGAACGTACTTGGATGTGATCAAATCCTACGGCATCAAGAAGGCGTTCAACAGGTATATCAAGTTGCTCGTGGGGGACGGCTTCCTTCCCAAAAAGCTTCCCGATTACAGACCTTTGGGGGGGATGTTTCCTTACAAAGGACCGCTGCCCTCCAGCGTATGTGACAATGTAATGCTCCTGGGCGATGCCGCAGGTTTTGTCTCGCCCCTTTCGGGAGAGGGTATATTCTTTGCCATGGACTCAGGCCGTCTCGCCGCCAAAACATTGAGATCAGCGTTCAAACGAGGCGATCTGAAGAAAAGCACGCTCTCAAGTTACCACAATGCCTGCATGCGGGAGTGGGGGAAGGATCTGCAGCTCTTGGTGAGCCTCCACCGTACGTTAATTAACAATGCGGAGAGGTCCGTAAGATATGCCGCAAGGGATCCCAAACTCAAGGACATGTTCGCAGATGTGATGACCTTCAACCAGTCACCCCGTAAACTGCGAAGCTCGATAATGACGAGATTGGTCATCGATTTCCTAAAAGTTGACCTCTTAAGGATGAAGTAGCTTTCATTTGACCTTCAATCTCAAGGCCTCGAACACTTTATCGATGTCCGCTTCAGTGTCCAAGCACCCGTCTGTTGCAAGAAGAATGCCGATAGCGGGAAGTCCCGCAGCTGAAACCTTCTCGAGTCCGGCAGCCAGCTCGAAGGGGCAGGCCACACCCATAATAGCTTTGTGGCGGGTATTTTTTAGGATCTTGTGGATTATCCCCCCCCCTCCCACCGTATAGATGGTGTAACCGAGTTTCTCGGCCTCATGTTTGATTTTATAGATTCCGCAAGCACCGCATTCGAGGCATATGTAGCCCTTGTCCGTGTTCTTGGCCTTGCACACATCACTTTGGCACATGCAATGGGGTAAAAAAAGTGCACGGTTCTCGTAGGGAACCCTGATATAAGCCTCGAAGTGTCTCTCGATAAGGTCGTTGATGGTCTTCATGTGCCTCTCGAACTCATCGTCATCGCACCCATAGACATTCTCGATGCCCTTGTGGATGAAATTCTCGTAACTTACCATGGTATCAGACCGATTTGTTCCCTGTGGAGAAAAGGTATACTCACTCATGGTAATTAATTGTTTCTTATTCAGGCGAACATGACTTTATGGGTTCAAAAGAATTGAGCAATTCAAATCTATTGGTATTTTTTCGTTGGAAGCTCTTCTAAAATCGAAAGATATATTAATTAAAGCGGAAGGAATGAAAAAGTTGTATATCGAAACTGCTTGATTTGAATAAAGACAATCCCCTCCTTTTTCTTTTAAACGGACGCAGGCCCCGGAAATGGCGTTTGTATATGCATATATGCCATTTCTAAGCCCCATCCCTAAAACCATTATCTCTCTACGAGGGTTTAGGCTCATCTAGTGAGGTCCTTATTCAAATTCGATGAGCCTTACCTGTTAATCATCTCTGCGTGTATATTCCACTATTCGATGATTCACATATAAAGGTTTTGCCACTCTGTCAGTGTACCGATTGTTCCTTGCTCCCCAATTATTATCTTAGGGATATAAATGTTCACTTCCGCTGAATCCTTCGGATTCATCTCATATTGGAAATTCGGTTCCATTTGTATATAATTTCCAACATGGCGGGGCAACTTTTCACTCCCATAATCGCAGTCTTTGAGGTCGTTCAAAGCAGAGCTTCCACGAGGCTAAAGGCCTTAGCACTTTCCTTCATCCTCCACCACACCGTTGGGCGGGTGCGCCTTCGAGGTCTCACTTCGCTCGCCCTCTTAGTTTTCAAATTTCTTCGAAATCCGAAAACGAAGCCGTCCCCCGTATGCTCCCGCCCTTGCTTGTAAAATGGAGAAAGGGAGAAGTTTGACTACTTCCTGTTTGCATTATGGTCGTATT
>JAZGAR010000342.1:0-9212 GCA_036475875.1 Thermoplasmata archaeon | reverse complement strand
GGGCAAAGGACGATTTTGGTGAGTATTCGCAGATTAAGTCCGTTACTCTTATCGTGGATAATGGCGGGAATATGCCGCCCATCGTTAACATCATATCACCAACTGGTGGGACTGTTTCTGATACTGTGATAATCAGCGGCGCAGCATCTGATCTCGATGGTGACAGAAATATTTTATCTGTTAAGGTATAAATCGCTGATGATTGGAAATATGCAGAGGGTATAACCGATTGGACTTATAGCTGGGATACCAAAACCTTGGATGATGGTAATTATACGATCTATGTAAGGGCTTTTGACGGCGCTGATTACTCGATGATAAAATCCGTGACCGTGTATGTGGATAATCCTCATGAACCGGAATTGGCAATAACATCGGATATTTCTGAGGAGGTCTCAGGAACTATTACCATCAAAGGCACAGCCTCGGATTCAGATGGAGAGATTATTAAAGTGGAAATCCAGATTGATGACGGAGAATGGAAAGAGGCAGAGGGGACAACCATTTGGAGCTATTCCCTGGATACCACAAAACTGTCTGATGGGGAGCACACAGTAAAAATCAGAGTATACGACGATGAGGGAGTGTATTCAGAAGAAATGTTTTCAATGACCGTAAAAAATGAAGCGGAACTGACCGGGATGTATTTGGCAATCATTCTTATAATTCTAGCAATTGTTATTTTATCAGCAGTTGCCCTGGGAAAAAAGAAAAATAAAACTGAAATCACATCAACGCAACCGGCGATTCAAACAGAAACCCAGACCCTAAAATGTCCGCAATGCCAAAATTCATTCGAAGCTCCACTTTCCAGTTCAATGGTTCAATGCCCTCATTGTGGTTTAGGCGGGGCAGTAAAATAACCCGAAAACTCCTGTCGCAAATGCGAGGCAAAAGATAATTATAAATAGTATAATCTAGATTAGTCTAACTTATGTTAGACAAATTTGTCAACAGGTTTGAAGAGCGAAACGCCCTCGAAAAAAGATGGAAAAACGACAAAGCAGAATTTGTCGTGCTGTACGGACGGAGAAGGGTTGGGAAAACGGAGCTTATCAGACAATTTTGCAGGGATAAGCCACACATATACCTTCTGGCCACCGAAAGTAACGAAGTAGAGCAACTGAGGGAGTTTTCCAATAAGATCGGAAGGTACTTTGACGAGGATCTGCTTTTAAAAAATCCTTTTTCCAGGTGGCAGGATATGTTTGACTATCTGGGTGAAAAGGCAAAGAAAAGATTGATATTGGCAATCGATGAATTCCCCTACCTTATCGTATCGAATACGGCCTTGCCATCTCAGCTTCAGAAGGCCTGGGACGAGAATTTGAGTGACACGAGGATCTTTTTAATATTATGCGGCTCAAGTATCGGCATGATGGAAAAGGCGGTTTTAGGCTACAAAAGTCCGTTATACGGAAGGAGGACATCCTCGATAGAGCTGTTTCCAATGCCATTTAAAGGGGTTATAGGGTTCTTTCCAAACAAAAACCTCAAGGAACAGGTGGAAATTTACTCGGTATTGGGAGGCATGCCCGCATACCTTCAACAGTTTTCACAAGATATGAACCTCTTGGAGAATATCAGGGAAAATATCCTGACAAAAGGTTCGTTTTTATACGAGGAAATAGAGTTCATCTTAAAACAGGAGCTTAGAGAACCAAGGACATATTTTACGATCCTCTTGAACCTGGCTTTTGGCAAAACCAGGGTAAACGATATCGCGACGTCCATGAATATGGACAGGAATAAAATATCACGCTATTTATCCACTTTGCAAAAGCTGAAAATAATCACAAGAGAGTTGCCGGTAACCGAAAAATTACCCCATAAGAGCAGGAAAGGTATCTACAAATTGAACGATGAGTTCTTCAAGTTCTGGTTCAGGTTCATATTTCCTAACAGGAGTTATATAGAAGAAAAGGAAATTGAATATGTCATACAATACATCAAATCGGACATCAACAATCACATCGGTTTCACATTCGAGGATGTTTGCAGGCAGGCACTGAGGGAAATGAGCCTGAAGCGCGTGATATTGCCCTTCTATTCCATGAAGATCGGTAGATGGTGGTACAAGGAGGAAGAGATAGATATAGTTGCCTTGCAGGATGAAAAGAACAAGATCTTATTCGGGGAATGTAAATGGAGCGGTAAACCTATGGGAATGAATGTGATAAAGGGATTGGAGCAAAAGGCCGAAAATGTCAGGTGGAAAAATGATAAAAGAGAGGAGTTTTTTGCTCTTTTCAGCAAGGCTGGGTTTGGAAAGAAAGTGGTTGAATATGCAGAAAACAACGGAAATTGCCTGCTTTTTGATTTGGACGATCTGGCAGGAATATTTCGATAGGCCTCGGCGTGTTTGTCTCCTATTTTAAAACTGGTTGGGAAACCTGGGATTATTGGGTTAAATTTCCCTAATCCATCGTAAACTTCAACCATCCTAAAGTTATAGGAAAGAAGGAACATCACCGGGATTTATCCGGGAAAAAACCTAAAAACCCTGACGCCCTACACCTTAACATGGAAAATTTATACGAAATAATAGATCAGATAGAGAACAACCTGGATGAAAAGGATGCCATCCGAGAGGTGGCCATGAAGTCCTGCAGGGCCATAACAAGGCTCTCCACCGCCATCACGCAGGGCGTCCACAAGAAGGAGAACGTGGACGGACTTTTCAACGATGCCCGAAGCGAAGCATCCAGGCTTCGAAGCCTTGTACAAGACCATCCTGACCTTTTTCACGCAGGCTTTGTCCAGAACGCCTTTCAGGAGCTGTGCGAAAGCGCCATACTTTTGGCTGTGATCAAAGGAGAAAGCCTGCCCGTTCCAAAGGATTTGGGAGCCACAGATGCCTCTTACCTGCTAGGCATGGCCGATGCCATAGGCGAACTCAGAAGGTTCACGCTGGAATGTCTCAGGGCGGAGGATGTGGACAAGGCTGCTTCATACCTAGAAAAGATGGAGAAATTCTACGAGGTCCTGCTCAGATTCAACTATCCAAATGCCTTGGTATCGATAAGGAGGAAACAGGACATTGCAAGGAGCCTTATTGAGAAGACGAGGGGCGAGTTGACAGTTGCGGTGAGAGGCAGGGCATTGGAGAAGAAAATAGAGGCCCTACAGAAAATAATATAGTCTCTTAAAGTCATATATGAAAAAAGTCAGTTGAGATGGTGTATAGCAGTAAAGGAAAAATCGAGGGGGGACCTTTACCGCCTTTAGGCACCATCTCTTCGTGACGATAGGAGGGAGGTAATTGGTATTATATTCGACTCGTATGGTTATAAACGTTTCTACTTTGTTATCACTGAGGATAATTATAAAAACCCCCGAAATAACCCAAAAATGCGGGAGAAACACGGTTTCTGAGATTAAAAAATGCCATTATTTAGATGGTATCATAGAAAAATACCATCACAAACATTATATCCATGAGCATCTTTCCCAAAAAACGGTCAAAAAATGAAGTACGTGTCAGGTCAGATATATCAAGGCGAAAAGTTCGAAGAGGGCTATCTCGGCTTTGAGGACGGGATCATCAAGGAGACCGGGAAAGGTACAAAAAGTGATGCCCAAGCCAAAGGCATAATCATACCCCCTTTTGTGAACGCGCATACCCATATAGGAGATGCGGTGATTCAAGACGAGCTCAAAGGCGGCTTAGAGGAGCTTGTTTCCCCGCCGAACGGTTTGAAGCACAGAGTGCTTGGCGAAACTCCGCAAGAGACTTTGATAAAGAGCATGAAGCTCGTGGCCCATGGGATGCTGAATTCAGGTATAGAGTTGTTCTTTGATTTCAGAGAAGGGGGCGTAAAGGGCGTAGAGCTGCTGAAGATGGCATTGCAGGATTCATCCCTGAGGTCCAAGATCTTCGGAAGGCCTGCTGGCATGAGATACTTGAAGGATGAGGTGGAAAGTCTGCTGAAAAGTGGGGACGGAATAGGCTTAAGCAGTATATCGGATTGGGATAATGATGAGATAAAAAAAATAGCCCAGCATGCCAAGAGACAGAAAATGGGCTTTGCTTTGCATGCCAGCGAAAGGGTTAGAGAAGATATCGATACCATACTCGACCTCAAGCCCGATTTCTTGATCCATATGACGGAAGCAACAAACAGCGACCTTAAAATCTGTGCGGAAAACGATGTGCCGATAATCGTATGCCCCCGCTCCGAGGTTTTCTTTGGCCATTTTCCAGATATACCTAAAATGCTCGAAAAAGGTGTGACCTTGGCTCTTGGCACGGACAACGCCATGCTCAACAAACCCAACTCCCTGCTCAGGGAGATGGAGTTCGCATACAAGATCTCAGGGCTCAAAGGCGCAGTCGATGCAAAAGATATATTAAATATGGTACTGCAAAATCCACGAAAAGTTTTAAATGTAGGTGATGATATTTGCCTCAGTCTGGGAAAGGAGGCGAACTTCATCGTTTTCCAGCTCCAGACAAAGAATCCTGCCTACGCCCTCATCAACGGTGCGTGTTGCAGGGATATATCCATGATAAGCATTAATAACTACATCTGGATGAGTAAATGAAAAATATTACCGCTAGGGATAAAACGGAGGACTGGTCATGAGGGTATCTGAAGTCATGATTAAAAAACCGGTTACGGTAGAGGCACCAAGCAACAGATCGAAGGTGCTGAGATTGTTGGTTCAGCACAACATAACAGGCGTTCCCGTGGTGAAAGAAGGTACAAATAAGTATGTGGGTTTTGTGAGCAGACAGGACATCTTCGCAAAGCCGGATGCTGAGCAGTTGGCCTTGATTGTAGACAAGAAACATTCCTTCGTTCAGAGCAAGGACGATGTAAGGAAGGCGGCGAAGATACTCGTGGGTCAAAATCTGCATCACCTGCCTGTGGTGGATAAAAAAATATTGGTGGGCATTCTCACGCCTACCGATCTATTAACCATAGTCGAGAAGGAGAATTTCAAGGACAGTGTGGAGACCCTCGTGCAGAGACCCTGCATCCCGATCTACGAGGGGACACCTCTTACTGTTGTTGCTGCCATGATCAAGATCACCAATGCCTACGCGTTTCCCGTACTTGACGATGATTCCAAACTGTCGGGCATAATTACCGATAGAGACATATTCAACTTGAGCGTCGTGGACGGTGGAACAGCCTTCTCAGATCTAGGCTCCGGAGTGGATGAGGATGTCTGGAGTTGGGAAGGGATGAGGAACATAATGAAGCTCTATTACGAGGTTTCCATGATAACCCTGCCCAAAATCCCTGTGAAGGAGATAATGGTAAAGGAGCCTATTACGGTCTTCAGAAAAACATCAATAAGCGAGGCCGCTCGGATCATGAGAAAGAACGATTTTGGCCAGCTTCCGATCAGAGATACGGATGATAACTTGTTTGCCATGGTTGATGAGTTGGACGTGGTATCAATTCTCATCAAATGAAGTTGTGAAGGTAAAACTCTTTTAGTGTCTATTCCATTATCCTGCATTATTTCAGGTTATGAGGTTATGAACTCCGAAAAAGTGCTGACAATGGCAAAGCGGCGGGGGTTCCTTTGGCCTTCTTCGGAAATCTACGGTGGGATGGCTGGATTCTACGATTACGGCCCATTGGGCAGTACCATGAAGCGTAATATCGAGGACGTTTGGCGAAACTACTATGTTCTTGGAGAGGGTTTTGCAGAGATCAGTACCACAATTATCGCCCCAGAGGAGGTCTTTATAGCTTCAGGCCACGTGAACGAATTCAAGGATTTTTTGATAGAGTGTAAAAAATGCCACGAGGTTTACCGTGCCGATCATCTCGTGAAAGAATACGAGGCCAAGGCAGAGAGTTTGTCTGCCTCTGAGATCGAGGATATCGTTTCTCGTGAGGGAATCAAATGCACAAGATGCAAAGGTTCATTGTCCTCTCCAAAACCCTTCAATTTGATGTTCGAGCTGGCAATTGGTGCTGGTCTTAAGGGTGGGCGAAAAGGCTATCTCAGGCCCGAGACCGCACAGGGTATATTCGTGAATTTCGGGCTTCTTTACCGGTATTTCAGGGAGAAGATGCCTTTCGGAGTGGTTCAGATAGGACCCGGCTTTCGGAATGAGATCTCGCCCAGGCAGGCCATCATTAGATTGAGGGAGTTGAACCTGGCTGAGGCCGAGCTTTTTGTGAGGCCAGATGAGGATAAGTGGCCCAGGTTTAAAGAACTGAGCGGTGAGGAGTTGACCCTCGTTCCAAACGAAGGAGAAGAGGTGCGTATGACCTTAGGCGAGGCTGTGGAGAAAGGAATGATCAAAAAGGAAGTTCTCGGATACTTCGTCGCCCTTACCCAGAAATTTTTGGTGGATGTGGGTGTGAATCCCGAGAAACTGCGGTTCAGGCAGCATTTGAAGGATGAGATGGCGCATTATGCCGCAGACTGCTGGGACGCTGAGGCCGAAACGAGCTTTGGATGGGTGGAGGTTGTTGGTGTCGCGGATAGAACGTGTTATGATCTGCAGGGACATATCGATCATTCTAAGCAGGATTTAACTGCCTTTGAGAGGTTCGAAGAGGCGGTTGAAGAGGAGAAACGGAAAATCGTGGCAAAGTCTGAGGTTCTTGGCCCCAAATTCAAGAAGGATACAGATAAAATCAAGGCCGCACTGGAGGAGATGGAGGGCGAGGAAGTGGAGGGTAAGGATTCTGTAACCGTGAACGTTGATGGTCAGAGCTTCGAGGTGGGAAAAGAATGCTTCAGCATAGAAGCCGTGAAGGAGAAGGTCAGCGGAAAAAGGTATGTGCCCAGTGTCATAGAGCCTTCGTATGGCATCGATAGGATTTTCTATACGATTTTGGAGCATGCTTATCATGAGGAAGAGGATTATGTCACATTGAGCCTCGATCCCAGGATCGCGCCCATCAAAGTGGGTGTGTTCCCTTTGATGGCGAAGGAGGAATTGATCACCAGGGCAAAGCCTATCGACCATGATTTACGGAAAGAGGGGATCATGACCTACTATGATGATTCCGGTTCCATTGGGCGAAGGTACGCGCGAATGGACGAGGTGGGCACTCCATTTTGTATTACCGTTGATTACGATACCTTGAAGGATGACTGTGTTACAATTCGCGATAGGGATACGAAAGAGCAGGTGAGGGTCAAAATAAGCGAAGTTTTGGATGTTTTGGGGGGGCTTTTGAGGGGTAAGGTTTCTCCGAAAGATATCAATTCCTGATATTCAGTTCTTAAATTATATATACCAGAGAGCGAAATCTTTGTTTTCGGTGGAGCATATGAAGCTTGTGAAAGGAATTGCAGCACTATTTATCGTAATGTTGATTTTAGGAGTTGTGCCTTTGGTGTCGGCAGAAAGGGATTCTCTCAAGGTCATAATCACCGCGGAGGACAAGATCTACAGGATCGACGATACCATCCATATCGAGGTGCGCGTCTACAACAAAGGCGAACTGACCGATGCAGATGAGATCGAGGTCACTTTGGACACGCGGTGGCAGGGGACAGATATCGATGTTGACATGTCCTGGGTTTCCACAGGGGTGTACCAGGGCAGCTACCAGATTCTGGACGATGATCATCACGCTTATTTCAACGCTTATGCCGTGAATGGCTCAGATGGTGATGGAGCAGAGCTGGATATTGAGGTATACCATGACCGCTTGGAGCTGGTCCTGAACTTTGCAAATCAAAACCATGCTTACGTCTGGTCAGGTGAGAGTGTCACAGCGACCATAACTTCTCGTTACAGGGGCGATCTGGTTGATGTCGACGAATTCACTTACCTGAGGTTGGTGTATCCCTCAGATGAGGTGGTAGATTTAAACAGCACAAGGGTCTCAGGTGGCACCTACAAGGTCACCTGCGTAATCCCAGAAGTAAGTGATGACGGAGACTACGAGTTGGAGGCCCGTGCCACATATGCCCAAGCACACGCAGATGCACAGGCAATCATAACCGTCAATTTACTGAGCGTTTGGTATAAATTGGAATCCATTGCTGGAAACACAGCCACATTCACTTTGGGGGTGGCAGATGAGAATGGAGATGCTGTTGCAAATGCTGCGATCACCATCACTCAACCCCAGCAGGTAACAGGTACTACAGGCGAGGATGGAACCGCGATATTCAGTTTGACAGGTGTTTGGGACGGTATTCATGTGAGAGGAGAAGTGTCAGCCAATGGAAAAAACCAGAGCTTTAATGGCCATATATACACAACCGATCCTGAAGAAGCGCCGAACCCTGCCCAACACTCCTTCGATGTGATTTTTGAAGGCCAGGAATTTATCTATAAATCCGGTTCGAGCGTTAAGCGGAGCTACAAGGCCTACAACAGCTCCATTCCCATGCAAAATGGGGAGATATTCTACTATATCACTCTGCAAGGCGTGGATATGGACATCGACGAGGGCTCTTTATTCCCTGCGGAGGAAGACCATATCGATGGTACCGCTTTGATCATAAAAACTGGAACTGTAACAACAGATCAACTCGGTGGTTTTTCAATATCCTTTGCAGCACCATCGGATCAGGGATACGTTCACATATATTTCGAATCCGGGATAGCAAGAAATGATTACAACTATCATCGCCAATCACTTCCCAGCTTTGATAATGACGATGGGCTGGTATACGAATGGGACTATGATTCCGTGTTCATATCAAAAGGTGACCTCTGGAATGCTAAAAGTATAGCAATAGAATCGGATCCTTTGGTTGTGGGAGGTAAAACCAAGATCACGATCAAAACGACCGGTTCCCTGGGTGATGAAGACCAGTTGATTGCAAAATGGATGCCTGGGATACCTACAAGCGGGCAGTACATCGACACCTTAGAGAGCGAATGGATCTCTTGGGTAGAAGGCGGCAACATGATATTCCTGGAAAAAACAGACGCGGATAATGAATTCACCGGACACACCGTCATCCCTGATTTCATGTCCAAGGAAGGTGATTACACCATAGTAGCGGGATATATAGACGGTGACACTGGATATCCCTATGTCCAAAACGTAGCTTTGAAGGAGGGTGAGAGTGCGGGGGATCAGGGCTTGGATTTCTTAATTCTGCTCCTGCTCCTTGCGGCAATTGCATTCGTCCTTATTGCCTTGGCTTTCGGAGCCTTTACATCCGAGCGTGGGAAAAGGGGGGGAGAAAATCCACCTTCAGAGGGAGATGCATCGCCTCCAGGAGATACATCTTTTTTGGAATCTTCATTCCCGGAACATGCAAAAACC
>JAZGAR010000341.1:0-7202 GCA_036475875.1 Thermoplasmata archaeon | reverse complement strand
CCTCATATATAAATGTAATATTAAATATCTTTTCATATACATATAATAATGATTAATATCAATAGACCCCAAAAAATAACCCCCTAATCCGCAGATAAGTCCTCCCCACCCATAAATATCTGCTGTGCCATGGCATAAAGATCCTCCATTCCCGTCATTTGCTTCGCTGATATGGGAATCAGCTCCTTATATGTGCCGATAGCTTCCAAGGCCCTGAATAGTTCGATATTCAACTGTCCCCTCATATTTGGTGTTTCATCGATTAGAGCATCGTACAATCTATCAGGGTTTTTGGACCATTCCAATATACTATCTAACTGCTCCTCCCCCAACAAGTCTGCCTTACTGAGCACGTTGATGATAGGGATATAAAATCTGAACTGGGTTGTAGAACCAAGCATCACCTGCGATACGAAGTTGGAGGGTGTGGTGGAAAGTAAGGGATCATATAGAAACACAATAGCAGAGCGTCTTTCGTTGAGAGCTTTGATGATGATGCTGCTACATTCTCTGAACGTGAACAATTCCATCTGTCCTGGAGTGTCGATAAGAAAGTAATCGCTGTTGATCTCATCCACCTGTTCTTTTATTTCATCTGTCCTCAAAGCGATCATGTCAGCAGCCACAATTTGCGCTGCATTCGGACCTAATCCGTGCTCTTCCATGATATCCGAGAGCACGAACCATTCTCTGACATCGATATCAGGGCCGTAGGGCAAATGCTCTACACCTGGGTCGAGATTTATTGTGACTGCATCGTACCCCATCCTGTCCATCCAGAGCTTGAACCCTTGTGTGAGTGTGGTTTTACCTGAACCAGCAGTACCTACGAAATAAAGGAGTATACTTTCTATGCGAACACCTCATATGTAGTGTAGACTCACCGGGATATGCTCGTCCTCGCAAAAAGATTTTGCTATTTTTTACACTCTTTGCCCTCTATCGATTGGGTGGAAATGAACAAGAAAGGCAGAACATCATTCCCATGCCAGTCTCTCTAATTCCCTTTCCTTCTTAGTTTTTTTCTTAAACTCCTTGTAGTGATCTTTACAAAGATGAACGCGCATTCCTATATCGGACCTGAGTTTGAGGTTTGGAACCGCGGATTTTACCTTTTTAGTGGATAGGGATTTTCGGCCTTGTTCCTTGCAGCTCTCTACGCCGCACTTGTCTCCCTTGCCTTCTCTTGGCTTATGTTTCATGGCCATTTTATCCCTTTTGCATCTTATGCATGGAATAATGTATTGATATTAATAATTGTCGAAACGGCTGGATGTCCGATAATAGATTCAAAGCCCTGGCCTTCCTGGCGTACCATACAAAATGGTTGTGATGAACAAGAACCATATGGAAGGTAATATAAACAACCCAATCGCACCCAAAATACCGATATTATCCACCACCAGAAAAGGACATACCAACCATGTGAGCACTCCATCCTTGACTATGAAATCTATGTAGCTTGACCTCGTATGTTTGCCTATCATCTTGTAGATGGAATAAAGTTGTGTGGGGATTCCAAGAATCAGGAAGAAGGCCAGATACAATGGAAGACCGTAAAGGTAGAGCTTAAACCCGAAATCCACCACCCCAATGCCGTCAAGCAGGAAAGGCAGCAGGAACATAACGATAAGTAAATACTTTATGAGCACCCCGTAAAGTAGGTTTCTGTCACGTATGCCGAGATTCTGCTCGTGACTATAGCCCCAAACCACTGCTCTAGTAGGTACTCTCAGCAGTCTGTCTGTTTCAACATCCTTGACCGCATTTCCCCATTGTATGAATACCTCGAACAGGAAGATGATTATCGCTGCCACAATTACCATAGGGTAGTTGAGAGTGTCTCCGATTGCGTTGAATTCTCCCATTGCAGCAGCGCCAAAGAGTACATAGAAGAACAGACCTGTGCCCAAAGTGAAATCGTAAGCCCAGGGCGTATATTTCCCTTTCAAACTGTATGCAGCGGCAAATACATTGGCCAAGGTAAAGAATATCAGCGTTGTTCTGGACGGGAAGAACCAGATGACGAGGGCATAGCTCGCAAAGATGCAAAACAGTGTGAATGAAAAGGCCTGGACCATCGTGATATCGCCCTTGATTAAGGGTTTGTGGGAAATCTCAGGCACTTTTTTATCCAACTCGTAATCACATATCTCGTTGAGGGCGCAACCAAAAGCGTGTGAGAAGAATCCTATGGCCAGGAATACGATAATCTGCCACCACTCCACCTCCACGCCAACGCTATAGGCTCCAAGAACAGCGGCACCGGCTGTGAGCATTGCTGAAAAAGTTCTTCCCAGCTCTAAATACCGTTTTATTCGTTGTGATCTTCTGCCCATTCTTTTCACCCAAAGGAAGGAATTTTTCAATTTACACCATTTTAAATTCTACCTATTATTTCACCTGAAAGAAGGCAGGAATTTTCCAAGTTTCAACACGATTTTCGGATATCTGCGAAGCACAGGCCAGATTATCCTCAAGCCCATCATCGCCAAATCTGTTTTATTATCAAAATTTTCGGGTACCTTCTTTCTGCCTATATCCTCACATAGCTTATCCAGCTTTTCATCAGACATTTCCAATATCATCTCTCTGAAGATCTCGAATGCCTTGAAACGCCTTGCAAACTCCTTATTCCATCGTTTTTCATAGGCTCTTAAGAATTTAACCGAGGTGTCATTAGATTTGACCGCATTGGCCGCCACTTCTCCTGCAATGATTCCCGCTCTGATCCCGAACTTCATTCCTCCACCAGTTGCAGGATTGACCTGTCTTGCGGCATCGCCCACAACCATGATGCCGTTGTCAACCATTTTCTTCACCGCACCACCAACAGGAACAGGGCCAACATTGAACTCAATGATGCTCCCGTTTCTCAGTCTCTCGTCCCTCTCAACGAACTCCCTGAGGTAGGACAACGCTGTGCGTGGATCATTTCCAGCTATGCCTAGGCCGACATTGGCAAACCCTTTACCTTTTGGAAGAATCCAAAAGCCTCCACCGGGAGCCACCTTCCCCAGATATATCTCAGCCACTTTTGGGTCTATGTTCACATTCGCCAATTGGAATTGGGCACAGCTTGCGAACTTATTTACATCGCCGTAAATGTCCATTCCCGCCCATTTCGCTATGTTCGAGCTCGGACCATCTGCAGCTATTACGACCTTTGCCCTGACCTCTCTGACCTCGTCGATGTGCTTGAGTTTTACTCCAACCACGAAGCCGTTTTTGGAAAGAACCCCTATCACAGGAGTTTTTGTATAGATATGCACGCCCATGTTGGCGATCTTCACAGCCAACAGTTTTTCGAACATCTTCCTCTCAAGGATCACACCAGGTGTTTTCATCTTTTCTGGCACCACGATCTCGATCTTCTTTCTGCCTGGTGAATAGAGCCTAATGATCCTGATATCATCATTTGCCACAAAACTCGGGCTCGGTTCAAGGCCCAGCTCCTCTATGGAAGAGAGTGCCAGAGTCTCGCCGCACTGAACTGGTGTGCCTATGGCAGCATGATCCTCCAAAACTAAAACCTTCGCGCCGTGCTCAAGGGCAGATTTTGCACTTGCCAAGCCCGCAGGTCCCGCACCAACTACGATCACATCATAACTAGAATCCATGAAACAACGCCCTATTAGAAACGGTCGTGGTTGGTAATAAGCATTTCTGAGGCCATGGAAACCTACTTATCTGAATAGGTTTATTCCCACTTGGAGGAGAAAGTTTGTCTATTTGGGGGAGAAGAAAGAGAGAGGCTGAAGAAGCGCTTTCCTCTGCAAAGAGGCTTATAATCAAGGTCAAGAAAAAGGGCATAGACACCTCGGAAGCGGAAAAGCTATATAAAGAGGCAAAGAAAGCCATAAAAAATCGGAGGTACAGTGATGCCAAAGAAAAGATAGAAGAGGCCAAGAAAATCGCGAAGAAGGAATATACAAAAGGCATCAAAAAGAGACTGAAGTCCAGGATTTCTAAGTTGAGCAAGAAAATAGATGAGATGCAGATAAAAAATCTCAGTACAAAAAGAGTAAGTAAGTTTTTGAAGGAGGCCGAAGTGTCCTTCGAAGGAGGTATCAAGGAATTCAAGCGAGGTTTGAAGGCAGCCAGAGAAGGTCTAAGAAGAGCTGAAGATAGGCTTGAGAAATTCAATAGAGTTTCAGGGTTATTGGTTTCCATTGGGACATTACTAAGGAGAATGAAGGAACAACGGTCCGATTTATCTGTTCTTAATCTTCATAAGGAAGGGCTCTCAACCCTGGAGGAAATGATATCCAAGGGAAAAATCCAAACCACCTTAAAAGAGGCAGAAAAATTGTATGAAGGGGTCAAGACCACGTCGGATAGGTTTTTTAAGGCTTATGAATCGACAAAGGCCCTTGAAAAGGTGATTAAAGATGGGGAGGTTTTAGAGGCAAATATCGATGGACTTTCCAAATTGAAGGATGCAGAAACACTGTTAATGGGGGGAGAGTTCGAGAGGGCATGCAAAATCGCAGATAAGAGCAAAGAAAAGATCTCATTTGTATTGAAAAAACACAGGGATGCAAAATATCATGTTGATATGGCTGAGGAAAAGATTATAGAGGTCAGGAACTGGGGCTTCTCGGCTTTCGAGGCGGAGAGGGCATTGAATTTGGCAAAAGATGCGCTGAGAAACCGGGAGTTTGGGAAGGCTTGCGCCCTATCAGAGGAATCCAAAGAAAAAGCCAGTAACATTAGAGAGAGGCATAAGCGGTCATTGGAGCGGATCCGATTGGCAAAGGAAGAGGTAGAGAAAATCAAAGCAAAAGGTGTAGATATCTCAGGTATAAAGGAGATTATCAGCGAGGCGGAGAACGAGTTCTATAAAGGCGATTATAGCGCTTCAGAAGAGAAAATAGACAGGGTTTTTGAGGCGGTTAAAGAGAGCAGCTAGGGGCAATTAATATCAGAAACGATACTTATGCGGTTAAAGTAATCTATGGTGTAAAATATGGTTATAACCATATAATCTTTATATATATCCTTCTTATATAAGTAGGTGGAACGATGTTATTTATACCACTTTAAAATATATTCCATAATTATGCCACCTGAAGAGGAGGTTTATAGATGAAAGGAAAATTGAAAAAGAAGATCGTATGGGATGAGCATGGTGTAAGCGAGATAATAGCAGACATTCTAATTTTATTGATGACCGTGGTTCTGTTTTCCATGGTATTTGGGTTTGTTTATTCCTTGCCGGCACCGAACGAGGCAACATATGCAGACTTCGAGGCAGATATTGATTTGTATACGATAGGCGATGCGAGAATAAACGTGACTCATGATAGCGGAGAGGATTTATACAAATCCGGCACTGAATTATACCTTTATAAGAACGCGGGGACTTCTAGCCAAGAAGTGAGAAGGCTTACCACAAAAGGCAGTCCAGGTCCTTATGGGGACAATCCAACCGGCTATGGTCTTCTAGAAGATGATTCGACTTGGTCGCCTGGCGAGATATGGACATATTACATGAGTGGTGTGACCTCCTCTGATGATTTGGAGATAAAGATCATTGATACGAATTTCCAGACCCTTATAATGGCAACAAAACTCTTGGGCGCAGGTGTCGATGATGCCCCGATAATAATGGAAAGATGGTACAGCCCAAGCCCGGCAGCGAATGCAAGTACCCTCACTATTTACGCTAGGGTCATGGACCCTGACGGTTTCGATGACATCAGTTCACCAGGTTCTGTTTATGCAAATGTGAGCGCTTTGAACAGTAGCTTAGATTTCGTGGATTTTGAAGTTGTATCCAACACTGATAAAATCGGTATTTTTAAAAGAGAGATAGTGGTGAACAAAGGTCAGGGTAGTTATACCCTAACGATAATTGCAAAGGATTCTTCAGGCTTAATGGACAGAGGAAGAATCTCGATAGGTATTACCTACACTGCCCTCAACGCCCCGAAAATACTGGGAAGATGGTCTAATCCTGAGGTTGGAGTGAACGGCACGGACATCACCATCTACGCCAGAGTCGAAGACCTGGATGGTTACGATAACCTGGATTATGTCACAGTTGATATTGCCCCATTGACAGATCCTAATTATAATGGGACGCCCAACATTGTGAATATGGTCGATCCTGAGCAGGACGGTAGATTTGAGTACTCAACCATAGCCAATGTGGCAAGAGGCGACCTCTACAGGGTAAATTTCACAGCCCTAGATATTACGGGTCTACAGGACAATGCTCACCTGAATGTTAGTGTTTCTAAATTCAACCCGGTCATCTCGAGAATGTGGACAGTGCCAACAACGGGAAAGGACGACGGATTCATGACGATTTATGCCGAGGTTTCCGATCCGGATGGTTACAGCGACATAATGGAGGTGATGGTTAACCTTACAGCCCTCAAACCTACTCTTGGCTGGGAGAGCATGCTCGACCCCGAGAAGGACGGTATCTTCGAGATCAATCTCACAATAAATGTTTCTACCGGTGGCAACAAAACAGTTCTTTTCTTGGCGAGGGATATGACTGGAAACGAAGTAAATGCACAGATGAAGGTCTTTATCTCAACATTGAACACGCCTGTCATTCTGAATAGATGGACAGACCCCAATTTCCCTGATAACAATTCACAGTTGAGTATCTTTGCCAGTGTCATGGATCCTGATGGTTATGACGATATAGATTATGTAAGGGTGAATATCACTGCCTTGAACAGAACCCTGAATGGTTCGGCAGGCTGGGTCGAGATGATCGATCCAAATCAAGATGGTAGTTTCTATAATATAAGTTGGGTGAACCAGGAGGCAGGCACGTATTTGTTGGAGTTTGAGGCTGCGGACAAGGGCGGAAATATCGGATACGCGACATTGAACCTCACGATACTACCTTATAGGCCAAGGTTCTTAAATGTCTGGACGAATCCCACTATAGGGCGAAACGGCAGCTCTATACAGATATTTGCGAATATAATGGACCCCAACGGTTATGCCGATATAGCCAATGTAACAGTTGATATCGTTCGGTTGAATCAATCCCTTAACCAGTCTCAGTCTATGTGGATGGAGATGATAGATTTCAACAGAAACGGCACGTTTTTGAATATAACGACGATAAACGTCAATGAATCTGGTCTTTATTCCATTAACGTCACGGCAATGGACAAGAGCGGAAACATTGCCATCATGAACCATCAACTTTTGGTCACCTCGTATAAGCCCAC
>JAZGAR010000340.1:0-8317 GCA_036475875.1 Thermoplasmata archaeon | reverse complement strand
ATAGGTGGAATAGGAGTAGGTGTAGTTGTTGCTTTTTGCGTCCGTATAGCTTATTTTATTGAAATCGAAATCCCATTTTGTCACAGTAGCATTGGCGGTTGGATCCTCGATTTTGAGGGGGTTGCCGTAATCGTTCATATAAACCCTGGTCGTGTAGCCTCTTGCATCGGTTATATTCGTGCGGCAGTAGATATCGTTCAGGGGATCTGAAGATTTATAATCATAGTATGTGAAATCATACATCCTAAATGAATTGTAACTCGAGCTCGAAGAATAGTTCCACATGGAGTTGTAGACGTCCTTCACCCGATAAGTATCCGTACTGGAATTATAAACATAACTGAAGTTCAACCTCCAGCCTACTTTGTTTATAACACTTGTAAGGAGGGCTATGGGATCAGGTTCAATAGTAAGATGTGAGTACAGGGTGTAGTTTCCTGTGGCATCAGTTACATTTGTTATGGTATTATCAAAATAAGTATAAGTTATCTTCCTGCCCATGGAATCGGTAATGTTGGAGATTTTATCCCCATTATAACTGAGATTCAAGTACATGCCTGAGTCATCCTCTATTTTTATAAGCTCCCCAAAAAGCGAATAAGTAAATGATAATTTGTTCCCGTTTTTATCGGTGATGTTATAAAGTTTACCTTGTGGATTGAAGTTATAAACACTACCGTCAAGGAATCTAAGAACGAAGGTCCCTATTTCATTTTTTTCGAGCCTACCGTGTTTTCCTGGAGGTGTTAAATAATATCCGTCCACATCCGTATAGCCATACTCGTGTACAGATCCATCTCCTTCCGTGAGTGTGACATTGCCTGTCCCATCAATCTCTTGAACGTAGACGAAGTAGTTGCAGGTCCAGCCCAAACCGAACCAATCTTGTTGATAGGCATTTGTGCGCTCTTGTGAATTAAATGTCCGGATGATCTCGATATTAAAGCCTCTGCCTTTGATTGAAATGTCCTTTTGTGTGAAATACAGGTTTCCGTTCGCTGTATTCACCATGCCACCTGTATAAGAATAGAAGTCCTCGTAACCTGCATTCGCTCTGGGTTCATATTCTGGAGGATCATCACTCGCTACTGCAGACATGTTGAGCCGAATCTGGTGAAAAGAAACCAACACCATAAGAGCCACAACAGCCACCGATGTTATCTTCAAGACCTTCTTTTTGGTCAATTTTCTCGAGCTAGCTCCCTTATCTTTAAAATCGCTCTTTTCGGACAATTTCGACCCTCCATTCATCTCTATATTTCAAGATGGCGTCCCCGTACCTTAAAGGATTATGCTCTACAAACGCCTTCTTTGGGATAGTTTATATCTCGATGTATAAATACCCTCGTACGACGTGTCGTACAAACTAATTTATAGAAGAACAGTTTTGCTTCTTTTACTTGAAAGAAATCGATGACGAACGATCTAAGGAGTAGATAATGCAACACAATATAAAGAACCTGATAAATAATTTATGTGAAATAGGAATTTGAGGAATGTAGTACCTAGAGAGATATGTCACCGCTCTGCGAAGAGGTAGGAGAACTCGTACGGTCAATTATGGTGCCAACCACAACCTACCCCGTCTCAATATCCAGCACATCCACACCGTACTCTTTTGCATACTCCCTTTCCTTCTCCATGAGTTGACCGCTTATGCCTATGCCGTACCTATCGGGAGAGATGAGCAGCATTATGACCTTGTCTATCTTCTTACCCTCCTTACTTTCATGAATTTGCGACCATGAGAAGCCTATGACCTCTTCGTCTTCCAAGGTTACGAGCATATGGTCCCTTCTTAATGCGTTGTTTATCTCGTTCTCGAATCTCTTCTTGCCTTGTTCCAAGGTTAGTTTCAAATATGGAACCAAAAATGAAATAATCCCCGATATAGATGTCAGTATACCTGAATTAGGTGAAAATCGAGCCCATTTATGATTAGATGCAAAGATTTATTAGTAATTTTTGTTCTATAGCTACCTGGTGATGGATGTGAACGAATCACAAATTGTCGAGGAACTAAAGTCAATAAAGGAGGAACTGAGATACATAAAAGAGCATATGGTTGACATAGACACGATACTCACTCCGGATGAAAAAGAGATTTTAAAAGAAAGTATAGACGAATTCAAAAGAGGGGAGACTACAAAATTGGAAGATTTGAAGAGGGAAGATAAGTGAGCTTTGAAGTTCATTTGAGCAGTAGAGCAAAAAGGTTCCTAAAAAGGACTGACAAAGATCTCTACAATCGCATTATTAACAAACTCGATAAATTGACAGAATATCCATTTCCACACGATGCCAAAAGAATTATAGGACAAAAAGAGAAGGTTTTTCGAGTAAGGGTGGGGAATTACAGAATACTGTATGTTGTCTTTCTAGATAAAAATGCATTATTGGTGGTGAACATAGATAAAAGGCCAAAAGCATACAAGCATTAATAACAATGGCTTGCTAATGACTTCCTACCCCGTCTCAATATCCAGCACATCCACACCCTTCTCTTTTGCATACTCCCTCTCCTTCTCCATGAGTTGACCGCCTATTCCTATGCCGTACCTGTCGGGAGAGATGAGCAGCATTATTACCTTGTCTATCTTCTTACCTTCCTTACTTTCATGAATTTGCGACCATGAGAAGCCTATGCTCTCCTCGTCTTCCAAGGCTAGGAGCATATGGTCTTTCCCTATTGCGTTTGTGATCTCTTCCTCGAATCTCTTCTTCCCTGCCTCCTTTCCCTCAGCCGAAAGCGTAACCTCGCCGTAGAACTCTACCACCTTCGCTATCTCGCTTTTCTCCAATTCCTTTATTTCCATGATTCTCATCTCCTTCAAATATAACAATGTCATACATCCCTGAAGGGCACGATATCACAGCACCCGCACCTGTGGCACATGGTGGCAAACGAGGCTGTGGAAAGGCCATGCCTATTTAAAATTTCCTTTTGCCTTTGCGCCAGGTTTATCATTCTCTGGGGCTGAACCTTCTCCAAATCATGTCCTAATGCCATGACCAATCTAGCGTAATTGTAATCGGTAATCCTCAAAACCCGAATGACGGCCACCACCCCAATACTTGCAAAGTACTCGACTCCATCCAAAACGTTCTCGTCGCTCTCTCCAAGACCGATGATGAGGTTCGTGGTGACCTTTCCCTCACCGAAGACCTTCACAGCATGTTCCAGCATATCCAATATATGATCATAACCAAGCTCAGGGCATACCTTCTCGAATATTTTCCTATCGAAGGTCTCGATGTTGATCTTGATCTCCGTTGCACCGGCTTTATGAAGGTCATCGATGTCCTCTCGCTCCAAAACATAGGGCTCGACACCTATATCCACATCCCCCAGGTTCTCCTTCACCTTTTCCACAACACCAATCATATCCTCAAGAGTTTCTCCAGGTGAACCCACGATCCCGCTTGTTATTGCAACCGATTGAAAATCTTTGTCCCTTGATGCCTCCAAGATCATATTCAGAACCTGGTCCGAACTCCTTACCTTTCTTCGTTCACCGTCAAGTTTTGGTGTAGCGCAGAACTCGCAGCTGTAGATACATCCGTTGTGAAGGTTCACAAAGGCTTGATTCGGGGCATGCAAAAGGGTAGGTATGATCTCCGCATACTGAATAAAAACCTCATTATCTTTTAGAATCTTAAAACCTGCGTCGTCTTCTTTAAGAGAGAACTTAGTATTCTTGTTTTTAGTGACTCCAAGTTTCAGTCTGGTTCCTCCAAAGGAGAGTGCCAATGCACTTTTCCCGGCACCTGGCCCAGCAGTGGAGCTGCTCAATGGATAAGGCAGTTTTATCGTATCCGGAACAAAGATCTTTCCATGATGTATGAGCTCTGCCTTTTTCTTGGTGACATCTGAAGTGACATTCGAAGTATCACCCATCATACAGTTCCCTTCTGATTCTTGGGATCATGGCCATCAAAACTGCCTGTTCTGTAAGCTTCGTTCTATCCAAAATGTCTTTTGAGAGGTATCCTATTGCACCCGTTTTCCTTCCCACATCCTTAATTCCGTATCTTTCCTCAATGGACTGGCCTATTGTTCTTCCCTGTTTCATGAACTCGATGATCTCCTCGGGATAATAAAACCCAGCGCCATGACCAAGGCTCATCCTACCCCCTTTATCCACCACAACGCAGTACTGCACATCAAAATATTTATTTGCCATTTCGTTCCAAAACAAACCCGCCTCGATTCCCACACCAAAATCGCAATCTTCATTCAACGCAGCCCTGGCTCTTTGAATTGCTCCCTCTATAACTTCCTTTTCCTTAGGTTGCTCGGGAACCTCGCATCCGACTTTCTTACCTTTAACTTGAACTCGTCTGAAGAGCAAGGAGAACACATTCTCCGCTGCGTTGATCTTGACCCGATTCTCCGAGCCGACACAGACCACAACCTTCCCTATCATCTTGCCATTAACGTTCATCCTACCTTTCTTGATCTTCGTCGCACTTATTATCTCCCCGTTCTCCGCATATACCATGCCTATCGGGAATATCTTTAATGGTTTTAGGCCTTGTTCCTTGCGCCTGGAATTGATCTTTTTTGCTCTGGATTCTGTTTCCTCTGAGACAACGATGGCATCAAAATCCTCTCTCACTGCCGGGCCTAGCTCGTCATCCAATTGCACTACCGTAAATCTATTTGTCCATCCCTTTCCGTTTAGAAACGACTTTAGATTCTTTCGCCTCGTTTCAAAACTATCGATATCCACCTCCTTGTTATCTTTGACCAATTCATCGGAGGTAAGGCCAATATAAACTTGATTATCCTTCTCGAAAGCCTTTTCAAGGAGTATCTCGTGCCCTTTATGTAGGATGTTGAAAGTTCCGCCAAGGCAAACCTTCATGCCCTCTCCCCTTTATTCCTTCTGAGCCTGATCCTATTACTGTCCAAAAGACAATATTAGGATTGCGAAAATCACGACCACCGCCATCCAAAGAATCATGATCAGGTTCTTCTTTTTGTTGGCCTTGATCAACTGTTTCCAATTCTCTTTGCATTCATCATTACAGTATTCTTCGCCCAAGGGTATGGCCTTTAAACACATCTGGCAATGGCGGTGCTGGACCAATTTCTCAGCCATTTTATTACCTCTCTTCCATGATTCAAAACCATATTCCATTATTCGCTATTTAAGGTTTGGCTTTGGTGAAAGAGGAACTGAAGGAAATTAAGCTTAAAATTGTGAAAAAAGTTAATGAGTCAAATGAACAAAATATCGATAATGTACACGGATCATCGAGGATTCTTTTATCTTATACCTTTTGGGATAATACCTTCGGGTATAATTCTACTGACCGAAGGGTATCTTCATGCTCTTACGAAGATTTCACATCCCATCTATTCTTCTGAGGATAGAGGCAAAAACCTGAGGCGATAATCTCAGTCCGCTCTCGATCAGTTCTGACAAGATTTGTTTTCCGTCTTTTTTGGTTACGGTTCCTTCAACCGTGATATTAAGGATGAAAGTAGTCAACCACCAACATTCTAAACCTCTCGCTCTCGCGACCCTGATCAATGCATAATCATTTGATAATAGCGAGTCTCCTCTTTCTTCGGCTAGAAGGATCAGCGACGCATCTGCACGCTCTATCCCCTCCAATTCCACTATTTTGTTGAGGGCTTTTTTATGCCTTAATTTCCCTACATCGATCCACTTTCCGCATGCCTGTTCTATTGCACTTGCTCCTATTTTGCGCTTTGCCTCCTTCACGGTCTCTCTATAGACATCCTCGGTTATAACCACCTCTTCGAAAAAGTCCTTCAAAAGGGACAATCTCCCTATTCTGGAGAGATGAATAAGAACTGACGAATCAATGATCATATGATGACCTCAGAAATCCCTGAAGTCCTTTTCCAATTCCTCTAAGGAATATCCAGAGTCGATTCCATGTTTAGAGGCAAAATCCAGCATCTCAACGTAAGATACAGATGCTATGTTAGCTGCTTTCCTCAAGGTGACCTTATGTTCCCTAAGCAGCTCCAGAGCCTTTTTCAGTTTCCATTCCTTGATGCCTTTTGCCAACAGTTTCCTTATGACCTCTGCCCTGTCTGCTTGTTCCTCCTTCTCGATCCTCATAAGATCCTCGAAATATTTCTCTGATATTCTTGCAGTGATGACCTTCAATTATTCACCGTTACAAATATAGCGTTACGATACTATATAAATGTAACGGTTCTATTCTATTTAGTTTAATTTGTAGAGACAGGACATATGTCACCCCACTAAATTATCGTGGCAATCTATGATAAGCGGAGGTGTGACAGGTGCTCATCGATAGAGGGGAATTCTATCTTGAGAAAAGCCACTTCAAGCGTTGGAGGGAAGAGCCAAAGTATGTAAAAGAAAGGTATCATGTCGTAATATTCAGTAATCGAAAGCCTACAAGAAAAAAGGAACCTTTTTTTTATATTTTTCATATTCCTCGATTTCGGACAACTCCTTCTCCTCTATTTTACAGACTCGAACATACATATAAACCAGTATAGGCGCGAATATTACGGTTAAAATTGTGGGCCAACCAACAAGCCAGCCGATCACTATCAAAATAAAACCGAAATACTGCGGATGCCTGGAATAGGAGTATATTCCCTTGGTTACTATCTCGTTTTTTTGTAGGTTTTTGTACAGTGTGAACCATCCGATAATTATCAGTGACATCCCCATCAGCATCAAAATCGTTCCATAAATCATGGCCAGGGTCATGCCAATATCCACACCCAGAAATCTGAATGCAATCACGGTGTTTGGCAGTTCAACTCCAGATCCTGAAAAATATTCCGAAGCGAAAAATATCGTTAATGGTATACCATACATTTCGATGAACAACGATACGAAAAATGCAGTCACCAGGCCGTATTCTTTCCAGTTTATCTTCCTCCTGAATGATAACGGCATCAAAAAACTGAGGAACATTACTATGTTCAATATTACGATGTGCCATTGCTGTTTTATGGTATCTGAAAGTAATGTTCCGGAGAAATGGTAATAGATATGGATATAGAAATCATTTACAAAAACTATCGGTATAATAATTAGAATTACAAGCATTATCCGAAACGGAAAATTCCTGTTTTTAATCATCCTTATCAGATTTCCCATTCAGATAAAAATATACATGTGAAGTTAAATAAGTTTTGCTAAAGCTTTTGCGGTTTGGCTCAATAAGAGGCTGGTCCCCCCCAAATCAACCCGCAAACCATCTCGATGTATCTTACCGTTACCTTGAAATAGCCAGCAAACCGTTAGGTTTTTATATCCTGAGGAAGATAATCTTCATGTTCTTTGAAAAAATCAAGTTCGGATGGCATCTTTCCTAAAAAAACCGCGTTGGGGCATGACATGGCCGTTGAAAAGAACCGCACTCCTCGGAAAAAGAGAAAAACAAAGAGATTGGATACTGAAGAGGAAATCATCATAACATTGGGAAAACCGCCCGAGAAAGAACCTGAAAAGGAGCCTGAGGAGGAGCTTGAGGGGGAAGGCGAGGAGGAAGAAATAGAATTGGAGGTGGGATTTGACGAGGAAGGTTGGGACGAAGAAGAATTGGAGGAGGAACCAGAGGAAGATGTCGTGGTAATCTCCATTGGAAAGCCACAAGAGGCAGAGGTGGTTGTAGAGGAAGGGGTCGATGAAGAAATCGAGGGTGAGGTTGCGGAAGAAGCCCTTGAGGTGGAAGTTGAAGAGGAGGAGGAAGAGGAGGAGGAAGAGGAGGAGGAAAAACCACCAGGGGAAGAAGAGGCTCAAAGAAAAAGGAAATTGGCTGCGATTATTATCGCAATCATCGTGGTGGTAAGTTCCATCGGTGTTTACATATTTTTCATTCAAAATAAGGATCCCATCGCAAAACTTCAGTTAAGCCCATCAACACCCTTTGCTGGAGAGTTGATATTAATGGACGGCTCCAATTCCACTGATGACAAGGAAATAATCGAATATAATTGGGAATTTGGAGACGGCACCTCTTACTCTGAGAGTGTAGACTCCCGTCCTGATGGAAAATTCGATGGAAAGACGACCCATTCATACGATGAGGGCGACTACACCGTAAAACTCACTGTCATGGATGGGGATGACAGAACAGGCTCGACAAGCTCACACCTGGCGGTAACAGAACTGATAGTGACGATTATCCCCGAAAAAATCGGCGATGACAACACTTATGATGTATATGGAAGTGTGGATGTGGAAAACAATGAGGGCCTTTGGACAGGCTCCTCAGGGTCAAGTACATTCACACTAAAAAGTATACATGTCGATTATGACGGATACGCGTTATCACGAGTGGAAGGCAC
>JAZGAR010000339.1:0-3417 GCA_036475875.1 Thermoplasmata archaeon | reverse complement strand
TAAATTTGTTGCAATTATAAAGACTTATGATTCAAAGCTCCAGGGATAGAGTAGTTACAAAGGGTAGGAAAGGTTATAGGATGGGAAAAGAAATGCCACTTGATGTAATCTGCTGACTCACGAATATTGCGAAATTACAATACATCACGGCAGGAAGGTTAAGCATAACAATGCAAAGGTTAAACTGTATATTCCCTTAATTCAAAGTTTCCCCTTGGGAAATCTCAGCACAAGGTATGGTAGCTGGATCTCAACCGATAAACTGTGGAGTATGTAATCTAATCTTCTAGGCGATCAGTGCGGGCTTCAGATATTATGCTTGACTCTGAGTTGCCGAGTATCGGTTCGACCTCAGAGTTCTACTTTCTTTAGAGGTCAAAGAAGATCGGTAGCAGGCATCTCAGGTTTGTCAGATCGTTCGAATAGCTTCAATGGTTTATCGAACTGAACCGCTACGCCTTTCCTTTCTGATTCAATCCGTTTAACGATCCCGGAGCCCTGCAGAACGATGGCCTCATTCTGACCGGAGAAAGCAGGTGGGACGAAGAAGGTTATTATCTTCAGATCCTGGATCTGGAAAGCAGTCCATTTATCGGTTTTGATGAATGCTCCTCCTTGACCTATATTGTCTGTCACTCCAACAATTGATTCATGCATATCAGGCTCAGAAAGATTGGCTATAAACTGTTGGCCGATCCGTGGATGTTTTCTGCGGTCATCGTTCACTGGTGCTGCTCGCATAAGTGTAGAATCCTTTTAGCCCAGAAGGACTCTGAAAGAGATGTTTCTGGCTGCTTTTCGGCAGCTGTGATTGTCGTGGTTACTTATGACAATCGCTAGGATTCTAAATGGCTGTCGTTATTTCTATTGGTGATGAGTCTAAATCAGCTGAAGATTTTGGGGTCCGGCGCTCAATGAACAGATTACAACTCATGCAAGTTTGCTGATATGCTTGTTTCCTTCGGGAGTCAATTAGTTGCGGGACAAGATACACCCTTTCCATTTCTGTCTGACAAGGGCACATATTTTTTGAAAAAAGTGAACAAGTGTTGAGGCGATGATCAAACATGCGAACCATCTTCCGATCCTTTTTCCTTAAAGAGCTTTGGACTTGATCTGAGGGGCAGTTCATTCAAGTCTCACAACAAAACAGACCATGTTCTGTCAGGAGTTAGGAGCGCACATTTTGAGTTTTCTCACCTTTGTGAATCACCCTAGGGGAGAGATGGAAGACTGTGGGGATACAGATTTACGTGTCGTTGCGGACTCAAGCCAGTAAGAAACACAACAGCTGTAAGAGTGCTACAGATCGAACGTATTTATCTCGTGAGATAAGATGGAGAGCAGGCTTGTCAGGTCCCGCAGGGCATATTATTCTACTTTCTTAGCAGCAGATTTCATGCCAGATTTGATCAATCAAGCTTTTTTCAATAATAACTAGCTAGTTAGCTCATGTTGCTTAATCAATCATAGAGAAAAGCTTATGTAACCCAGGCCATAAATGAGGAAAAGAAATACCAACTTATGGAATTTTCTGAAATACGAAAAATCCATAACTATGTTAGACCACAGCTGAGAAATTTGGTGGGCCAAATGAAAAAGGGGAGTGTAGATCTCATCCCTTAATTCACACTTTACCGGATTTTACAATTGCACAAGATGTTGAGAAGAAAAAAGCGGAGCCAAAAACTCCGCATTTTCTTAGTTTAAACCAAGATATTGTAGCTCGGCCTCAAGAGGCAAAGTGTGGATTAAAGTATGATATCTCTACTTTGGGAAAAGCGGCAGCCGATGTTTCACCTTTCAAACTCACCACTGAAAAATCAACGAAACTGTTTGCCGCGTCTGACTGTGAGTGGTTAGGTGGTGTAGTAGACACCTTCTTTTTCTGTGACCGACCATATATCAACTGAGCTCACCTGCCGCTGTGGAGGGCAGCAGAATAGCGGTCAGGTGCAGCGGCTTGTTAGGCATTTTCTCCCCACACAATTATACAGTTTTTTGGATGCGTGAGAGGTTCTTCCTTAAGTATTCTGGAGCCAGGAATCATTTCAATCAGTTCACCAGACTTGTAAGAATTAAACTCTCTTGGTGTAATTTCGTTATATGTTATGTAACCTCTTTCTGAGTTTAAGATCACCTTGTTTAAGTAGACATCTTGTATAGCTCGGGGAAGTTCTGTAAAGGCATAATTGCTTAACAGTAAATCATAATCTCTATTGCTCAATTCATTCATCGTCTTATACGCCAAAACCGAATGAAGAATGTAGTTATCCAAATACCTTTGAGCTAGAGCAAGGGCTGGCTGTATATCAACCAAGCAATATGTAGCAGGCATATAATAGGCGTTGATAACTCGACACTGGCCACCGTATCCAACACCTATTTCACATATGCTCAGATTATCCAGTGTCTGAAAGTGCTTTTTTAGATCTGCAAGCACCTTAATATATCGAAGAGTAGAGGGCGAAATCATTCCAATACCCGAATATTCATACATCCTGGGGTTACCATAATCATCATTCGCCTTGAAATTATTCATCGCGCCCAACACGTCTTCGTCATTAGATATTAATTGAAGATATTCCTTACCTTGCCTTTCAGAAACAGCCTCCAAAATTTCATTATAGATTGGATTTCTTCTAAAATTGTTGAAGAATCTATAATCACTGCTGGCTTCGATACATACTTGGGGATAGGCTTGATTGTCTGACAAACTGGTGGAAATACGCTTGGGGACAGACATAGCGTATATCTTTTGAAGTGCTTTCGCTAATAGGTGTTTCATAGTTCTCTTTTTCTCTTGATGCCTAGCCTTAGATTATACTGCGTATTATCCGTCTTGTAATGTGGAAAATCTCTTAACCCAACCGTAATTTGTGAAAGACGACAGGTACCTATCGCATGACACTCACGATATTGAAAGCGAGAAATACTGAAACCAACATCAGCTCTGATCGAACCTTAGAATGCCCTCACAGATTTTTGCAAGAAAAGGGCCATTTCAAAACTAAAGATTACATCCCTTAATCCACACTTTCGGCTCAAGGGCGCATACTACCAGATGTTAGGGTGGGGCAAAAGCGGCGTGACTGTGCATTAAAGTATGTTATCTAAACTTCGAGAAGATCAGTGCCGAGAAGGTCAAGCAGTTGATCCTCAGGTTGGGCATTGGGGTGGGTGTGAGGTGATTGGGCTAGCTGGTGGGCTTGAAGTGGGAAGGGGAGCAGCGGTTCGTTGTAAGGTGATGACGACCGCTTCTCCCACTTCCCGCAATCATAGAGATGATCCATCTCTCTCAGTCCACGGGTTTTTCGGATTTGCCTTTTTTCGGCTTTGGGGTCTTGGAGCCTTTCTTCGGTTGAGTCAGGCATCCACACCCGCAATCATTCTGCTTCTTTTCTGCCACCTTGATCA
>JAZGAR010000338.1:0-2579 GCA_036475875.1 Thermoplasmata archaeon | reverse complement strand
GGTCAGGGCTTCTACCAAGCGAGAGGCAGAACGGGTGGGCAAATACATGATCCGGCCTCTTCTGTCTTTAAAACGGCTGTTCTTCGATGAGACAGGGGGCAAGGTTCGCTATCAGTACGGCAAAGGGAGAGCCGAAGAAGAATGGATGGACTATCTGGAGTTCATAGCTAGAGTGACTTCCCACATCCCCGATAAAGGTCAAGTCATGGTCCGTTATTATGGCCTTTACTCTAATGCTCATAGGGGCAAGATGAGGAAAACCCATGAAGCAGCGAATCCTTTCCTGATCATCGAACAAGAGGAGCCGTTTGTACCATCAAAGGGCTGGGCAGAGATGATAAGAAAAGTCTATGAAGTGGATCCTCTCCTCTGCCCTCAATGCGGCACCGAGATGAAAGTCATCTCCTTTATCGAAGACCATAAAGTTATCGATAGGATCATCCGCCACCTCAAGCTTACCTTCATGGCCGAACGGCCTCCCCCTCCTCAAAGTGTCCAAAAAGAACTCCGGATGGCAGTCGAGGAGAGAGGGGAGTATTTCTGAGGACCTCTGTGGCTGTTCTCTGTCTATTCTGAGAAAAAAGTCTATCCTTTTGTGGATTGTCCTACAATTTATGCTGATTTATCTATCTTGTTTGCCGTTGAACATGTTGTTTTGGATGTGATATACTCATTCCAGGTTGTCAGAGGGTAGGTATTGCGGAAAATTGTGAAAGATTTGCAGCAAGCCCAAAAAGGAAATTCCTATAAATTTTTATGTCAATTCAGTCTAATTTGGCAATGCTAAGCAGAACCGTACACGGCTCGGTCCCTGGGACTTGAATTTCCCGCTCTTCACCAGGACCGATGTAAAGCATATCACCTGGCTCAAGAAGGTATTCCTCTGATTTTCCCTTCACTCGCATAGAGCCGCTCAAAATAAAATAGGTCCTCTCGCTTGAAGAGGCAGGAGCCATTTCCACTCCGCCTTGCGGGAGAAAGTGAGAAAGGCCGATAATCAATCGTTGGCTATCTTTCCCGGCGACAAGCTTACGCATGCTCCAAACACCAAAATGCCCTTCAGCCTCATACGGCTGTCCTTCTCCTTTTTTAATTAGCTTCATAACAATATCCCCTTCCTTTTTTCATTTAGCGTCTATTCAAATGGCTTTTCTTGATAGAACCATTATCTTGGCATATCAAGTCTAACCAACAGCAGTCAGTCCGCCGTCAACATATAGGATTTGACCTGTGATAAAATCTGCCGCTGGAGAGGCTAAAAACACACACACTGCTGCCACATCTTCAGGAGTGCCTAATCTCTTAAGCGGACATCTTTCCAAAAACTTTTGTAGTCGTTCAGGTTTTACAGCACGTTTTATCCAATCTGTCATCACCAAAGAAGGCCCGATAGCATTGACATTAATATTATAGGGAGCCCATTCAGCCGCCAGCATTCTGGTAATCATATCGACCGCACCCTTAGTCGCGCCGTAACCAACATTCTCACCATCCGTTCCTCGTATCCCCCTGACCGATGAAAGATTGATGATCTTTCCTCTTTTTTCCCCAATCATAACCTTTCCGAAGGCTCTGCAAGTCAACATCACACTTCTAACATTGACCGCAAATAACTGGTCCCAATCCTGTACGGGAAAATCAGCTGCAGGTCTTTTCAAAGTCATTCCTTGCGCATTCACAAGTATATCAGGGGGCCCAAACTTATTTACAGCCTGCTCAGCTAATTTATCTACACTCCTCTCATCAGCAGCATCAACCTGAAATGCTGCAGCTTCTGACTCGGTTTCCGACTGAATCTTTTGAGCTGTATCCTTTAATCTATCTAAATTCCTGCTGGCAACAACAACCTTTGCACCTTGGCGCGCTAATGCGAGTGCACAGGCTTCTCCAATACCGCCTGCACCTCCAACGACAATGGCTATTTTGCTGTCTAATCTAAACATGGCAACTCTCCTCTACATCTTTGATGTTTTGAGCGCTAGCTCTAGCAGAAAGGTTCTCAGCTAGTTTACTCATTTACTATAGCCACAAGCCGTACCATACAACCATCTCCCTGTTCTAAACGGAAGGGAAATGCGGCTAAAGTAACGCGCTTTCCAGTTACGGCATCTATATTACCACCGGCATTTTCAATGCATACGATCCCGTTTCCTAAAAGAATCCGGTGGCAGGGCTCATATTCTGGAAACTCTTTATCTGGATCTCTCCCCGTCTCTTGTCTAAATTCCCTGTCCAGCCAGGGCATATTTTCGGAAAGTTTATAGTGCCACAGGGGACTGTCCATTGCGCCGTGATCCACGGCAATGGCCTTGATCCCTTTCTTTACCAACCACTCGGCCCCATCCTTGGTAAGTCCCGCAAAGTAATTAAAATAATCGTAGTTTTTTACCCTCCACAATTTATGCCATCCAGTATTGAGAACAACAAAATCTCCCTTCTCAATTTTGGGTGTTGCCTTTTCAAAATCTTCAGAACTAATTAAATACCACTTCTTATCTTTCATGTTGCGAAAATCAACCACCACACCTGTCCCGTAACAGTTTTCCAAAGGAATTTGGTCAAGTGTCATGCCTCCATCT
>JAZGAR010000337.1:0-11944 GCA_036475875.1 Thermoplasmata archaeon | reverse complement strand
CCGTAATCGAGAACGTCGGCGAAACCCAAGCAAGATCCGCCCTTGTTAAATTCTATCTTGGACCGCCTTCGGACAACCAGTCCATTGGCGAGCCGACACTTCTTGAGGATATATATCCGGAAGGAGGGTATGTGGTTGGCCTCGATTGGGATACCACCGGCTACTTTGGCACTCAAACCATATATTGCTCCATTGAAGAGACGGATCCGAAAGAAGATATTTTATCCAACAATGTCCAGTGGGTGCAGTTCGAAATCAGAACCCACAACGAGGCTCCCACAGCCGCGTTTTTCGTCTCCCAACGGAATCCCGATCTCGGGGAGATGGTAACGTTTGACGGCTCCGACTCCTCGGACGATACGGGTATTTACAGATATCTCTTCGATTTTGGTGACCAAGAGAACTCAGGTTGGGTCTATAGCCCGGTTGTGACCCATTACTACGACCAAGGCGGTATTTTCACAGCCACCCTTTTGGTCGAGGATGACGATGGGACCGAGAGCCAAAACACGGTGGAGGAAATAATCGAGGTTAGGGCGAAACCCAATGCCGTGCTGTCCGCAGAACCAACCTCGATAGATGCTGGGGAGAGCGTTACCTTCGATGCTTCCCGATCCTCTGACGAGTATGGAACCATAGATAAATACTATTTTGATTTTGGCGACGGTTCTAAGTCAGGCTGGATATCACAAGTAACGGTAACGCACGCCTACCCTACTATTGGAGTTTTTACAACTTCGCTCAAGGTGAGGGACAATGATGGAGACATCAGCACGAACCAGGCCGAGGTGAAAATCACTGTAAGCGAAATTCCAAATCAAATTCCCACTGCGATCATAGAGTCCATCTATCCCAACCCTGTTACCCGTGGCAATGAGGTGACTTTCATCGGCTTTGGTGAAGATGAAGATGGAGAGCTCATCGCATATCAATGGAGTTCTGACATCGACGGCGAGTTGAGCACTTTCCAGACATTCTCAACCTCATCTCTTACGGTTGGCACGCATACGATCTCCTTCAAGGTGCAGGATGACGAAAAGGCATGGTCCACCGAGGTTTTCGAGACCCTGGTTGTCAAAGCGGTGAATGAAAAACCTACAATAGAGATCACAGCCCCAAAAGATAATGAGGAAGTGTCGGGAGTTATAGTGATTTTTGGGACCGCCGAGGATCCAGATGGAAACATACAAAAAGTGGTCATAAAAATAGATGATGGAAGATGGGAAACCGCAGATGGCACCGATTACTGGAGCTATGAATTGGACACCACTACGCTTTTTGATGGTGAGCATACGATCACGGTGAGAACATTTGACGGTGAGGATTACTCCGATGAGGTGGCCATAAGTATAATGATAGGTGAGAAAGACACCGATGAGAAACTCGATCCATGGTTGATCTTCGCGATAGTGCTGGTGGTCATTGTTGTGGTAATAGTCTTGGCAATAGGTATGTCTTCCAAGAAGAAAAAGAGCCCCTATCGATATGTGCAGGCACAAGAGTCGCAGCAGGTTGAAACTCAGCAGCAATCCTCTGGGACGAGGTGGAATTGGTAGTAGATCCAAGCGGGTGTTTGAACCTATAGCTTTTCAAGCAATGATACCAGATATTCCCAGAAAATCTTCACAGAATTGATTTTCACTCTCTCATCAGGGCTGTGGGGATATTCGATCAGCGGCCCCACTGAGATCATGTCCATTTTCGGAAAATGCGCACCGATGATGGAGGTTTCCAAGCCTGCGTGTATCGCCTTCATCTCGGGATCCTCGCCGAACTTTTCCTTGTACACCCCTTTTGCCGTGGCGAGAAGTTCTGATTTCATGTTTGGCTTCCAAGAAGGATAGCTTCCCTCCTTTGTTCCCTTGGCACCTGCAAGTTGCGCGATTGCCATGATATTGTCCCTTACAGATTCCATTGCAGAGTTCACGGAAGACCTCGTATTACACCCGATGATGATTTCATTTCCTTCCATATTTACCATGGCAAGGTTGGTTGAGGTATCCACAAGATCCGGAATATGCGGGTTGAATGCGAGATATCCGTGGGGCAGTGCGTAAAGCAGTGAGATGAGCCCTTTTGTCATCTCGGGTGAAAATCCTTCTTGACTCTCAAACTCGGACTGTTGGACCTCTATGCCATCGTCAATGTCCTCGTACTCGTCCCTCAATTCCTGCTCTGTTTTCTTAATAATCTTGGAGGACTTGTTCATATCCTCCAGAAGTAGTCTTGCCCTGGCCTCCCTTGGAATGGCGTTCCTTTTATTTCCTCCTGAGATTTTTACGAGAATCGTTTTCTGCTCAAGTGCGATATTGTAAAGAACTCTTGCAATGCATTTTATTGCGTTCGCCCTTCCCAGGTGAATGTCCACTCCTGAGTGGCCGCCTTTGAGGCCTTTAACTGATACCTCCACGGGGCTCATTCCCTTTGCCTGGACCTTCTCGCCCAAGGAAAATTTAAGGGTGGTATCCCCTCCGCCCGCGCAGCCAATGTATATAGTGCCCAGCTCCTCGCTATCAACGTTAATCAATTTTCTTGCCTCTAGAAAACCAGCTCGCATTTTTGAAGCGCCGGTCATACCGGTCTCCTCGTCCACGGTGAAAAGAAGCTCGAGAGGAGGGTTTTTGAGGTCCTTCGCCTGGGCCATGGCCAAAAGAATAGCGCAGCCGATTCCGTTGTCCGATCCCAGGGTCGTGCCCTTGGCCATGATGTACTCGCCTTCCCTTTTCAGTTGTATCGCATCCTTGGAGAAGTCGTGTTTTACATCTGTGTTCTTTTCGCAGACCATGTCAAGATGGCCTTGCAGGCACAAACTTCGATGATCCTCGTAACCTTCGGAAGCAGGCTTTTTTATTATAACATTTCCTGCCTCGTCTCTTTTTGCCTCCAGGCCCAGTTCCTTTGCAACGCTCTGAATGAGCTCAACCGCTTTGGCCTCGTTCTTCGAGCATCTCGGAATCTGCCTGATTCTATCGAAGTAGTTCCATACTGATTCTGGTTTTAAACCTTTTAGTGTTTCATCCATGTTCATCACCAAACGAATTTTTAGTCAACTGCACACGGGCTTCGTTCTTGACAAGCTTAAACTGTTGCGGGCGAAGCCCTGTACCGTTAATGTCTTATATAAGCTTGATATTCTCGCCCTAAAATAGGGCAATCAGGTTATGATGATGCTTGGGGATGGCCTAAATAATTTCCAATCCATCTTATCTTTCTTTCAGGGGTATGGGGAAATCAACTTCAGCATCGATAAGACCTCGTATTTGGGCCCCTTATAACTATCAATTTTGATATTGGTAGGCCAACTATTAAAGAAAAAGAAAGAGATTTTTTTATAACGATTGAATATTATGATAATTCAAGAACAAAAGAGAGGTTGAAAGTGTCAGATGAAAATCTTGTTAAATTGAAAGTCTGTTTAATAGGCGAGAGTTCCGTTGGAAAGACGAGTTTGATCAAGAGATACGTGTTCAATCAGTTTGATGATACCTACAGTATCACCATCGGGACGAATGTCACAAAGAAAGAGATAAAGGTTCAACACCCCCTAAACAATCAAATGCTGGATGTTTACCTGATGATATGGGACCTCATGGGCCAGCAATGCTTTCTCGATATGCTAAAAGACTCGTATTTTTTCGGAGCTCGAGGGTTAATCGCAGTGTGTGATATCACAAGGGAAAACACACTATCAGAGCTATATAAATGGATGGAGGTGGCCCGAGGTGTTACAGAAGGAGTTCCAACGGTGTTTCTGGGAAACAAATGCGACTTGGCGGATGAGCAGCAAGTGGATTTAAAGGAGATCAAAAGCTTTGCATCGAGATATGAAAAAACTGCGGTTTACTTCTCCAGTGTAAAAACCGGGTTTAATGTTGAACTGGCATTTAAAACTTTGAGTGAAAAAATATTGGAGGATATGGTTTGACCCGGGGCTGGCAGACCTCGTCTTCTTAACCTCCAGGCCCTGTTCCTTGGCTGTACGACACACTGTGCACAAAAGAATTATTGTGATGAATCCGGAGGAGCAATTTCTTGCGGAGGTTGCGATTGCTGCTCAGTTGGCGCTTGGGTATAAGGTTGTGGCGGTTGCGCAGGCGGTGCTTGCTGCGCAGGAGGTAAAGGCTGCTGATATTGTTGAACTGCTTGTTGGGCCGGGGGTTTCTTCAGTTCCTTTTTTATTTTTCCCAATCTTACAAAAATGCCCACAGTTGCGATGGCCATGGCCAAAAAGGCGATAACGAGAATTATGATAATTGACATACAAATTGTCACATATGACCCGACTTGATCTCCAAGTTGACTGAATTCATCTGGGATCCCACTACTACCATCATCACCATCTCCGTCACCGTCATCACCACCACCGCCGTTGCCATTCCCATATGTCTCAGATAAATAGAAATCCTGGTTGACATTTTCCCCCTCCACGGTAACCCATACGTCCTCGTCAAAATAACCATTGGCAGATACTATTATCGAATAACTCCCGCCGGGAACCCAAATAGAATAATAACCACTGCTATCTGTGTTAACGTCCCAGCTGCCATCTCCTTCTATATGCACCTCAGCACCGTCAATTCCCCAGGAGGTTCCCTCCTCATAAACATTCCCGCTAATTTGGTGCTCCTGAGCCGCAACCAAACTCGCAGCGCTTAACAACCCTAGAATCACAATCAATCCGAGAATTCCAACGGAGATCAGTCTGTTCCTCATAAAATCACCGATTCCGCTTTAAATTTCTGTCGTTTTATATCTAGCTTTCGCTCTGAAAATCAAAAATGGATAATAAGCGAAGCCATCGAAAAAAGACCTATCATCCCATGGTAAAAGTGGTACGGTTGTAACAGCTGTTATACAGATATCGCTTACATCTTCTTGTTGTGAAGCACGAAGCACTAACTATTTAATATTGAATCGGAATAAGGGTAGGTTAAACAACACAGAGACATATCAAGGTAATACTATGGAAATCAACAGGTTCGAAACAGAGTTTGCAGGAAAGAAAGTGATCATAGAATCAGGTCGATTGGCACTTCAGGCATCGGCGGCCGTGACGGTCCAAATGGGCGGTACAATGATATTGGCCACCGCGATGATGTCAAATAAAGCAAGGGACGTTTCCTTCTTCCCGCTGATGGTGGATTATGAAGAACGCTACTTTGCAGCAGGAAAGATAAAGGGACCAAGGTTCTCAAAGCGTGAGGGAAAGCCATCCTCTGAGGCGATGCTCATCTCAAGGATGATAGATAGGGGATTTAGACCGCTATTTCCCCAGGAAATGAGGAACGAGATACAGATTATTTGCCTCCCCCTAAGCCTGGACTACGAGAACAAGCCCGACATCGCTGCCCTTCTGGCTGCCGCAATCGCTGTTCATATCTCTGAGATACCATTTGATGGACCGATTGCTGGTGTGCGCGTGGGCTTTATAAACGGGCATTTCCTTGTGAACCCGACAGCTGACGAGCTGGAATGTTCGGACCTCAATTTGGTCGTGGCAGGTGACGGTGATAGAATCACAATGGTGGAATGTGATGCCAAAGAGGCCCAAGATCACGAGGTAACCGAAGCCTTCAAGATCGCAATGGAGGCCATGGGACCCATGGCCAGCTTTATCGACGAGATCAGAAGTAAGATAGGCAAGCCCAAAGCCTCTGAGGACGATCTGATCTTTGCAAACGAGGTAAGTCCTGAAGACCAACAGGCAATCGAAGAAATAAAGAAGGAGGCCTTGCAGCATCTCGACAAGTTTCTATTTAACCGCCCTATAGGCTCCAAGGGCGAAAGAAAGGAAATACTTCATGATCTAGAGGAGCTGTTGATAGACAAGTTCAAAACAAGGTTCATCACAGAAGCTCAGGAGGAGGAAGCGGCGAAACTGCATGTAAAGGACCTGCTGGGGGGCTTCTTTTGGGACTTTATCGAGGAGCAGGTGACTCTTGCCATTTTGGATAGGGACCAGCGGGTGGACGGTAGGAAACTGGATCAGATAAGACCCCTGTCTGTAGAAGTTAGCGTGCTACCAAGAACCCACGGCAGCGGGCTTTTTAACAGGGGAGGGACCCAGATACTTACTGCTGTGACCCTGGGCGCACCGTTCGATGAGCTTTCCATCGAGACCATGGAGAGTGACGGCGCAAAGAGGTATTTCCACCACTACAACTTCCTCCCCTACTGCGTGGGCGAGGTAAAACCTATCCGGGGTGCCGGCAGACGGGAGATAGGTCACGGAGCCTTGGCAGAGAAGGCATTGGCTCCGGTTCTTCCCAAAGAGGAGGATTTCCCGTATACCATCAGGGTGGTATCGGAGGTCATGGGGTCCAACGGTTCGTCATCAATGGGGGCGACATGCGGTTCAACACTTGCGCTCATGGACGCTGGTGTACCCATAAAAAAGCCTGTGGCTGGTATTGCCATTGGTCTTGCCTCGAATGGAAAACGATGGAAGATACTCACAGATCTACAGGACCTGGAGGACGGCAAAGGAGGCATGGATTTTAAATTTACCTCCACCAGAGACGGTATAACCGCCATCCAGATGGACTCAAAGACCCGCGGCCTTACATTTGATATAATCAAGGCCACCATTCCCCAAATGCGCAAGGCCATAAACGAGATTTTGGACACAATTTTGGCGACCATTCCCGAACCGAATCCGGAGCTGTCACCCTATGCACCGAGGATCATCAGCTTCATGATCGATCCGGCGAAGATCGGGGATATTATCGGACCGGGCGGCAAGATCATACGTGCAATTACCGATGAGCTTGACCTGAAGATAGATATCAACGACGACGGCCTCGTCATGATAACCACCACAGACCCCGAAAGAGGGAAACAGGCGGAGAACATGATACGAGATATCGTCCGTGTAGTGGAGGTTGGTGATATTTTCGAGGAGGCCGAGGTTGTGAAGATCATGCCCTTCGGCGCCTTTGTCAGCTTAACACCGGGTACAGATGGAATGGTTCATGTGTCCGAGCTCGAATGGCGCAGGGTGGAGAAGGTGACAGATCGCGTGAACCTGAGAGACAAAGTGAGGGTTAAAGTCATTAAAATCGAGAATGGAAAGGTGGACGTCTCCATGAAAGCCCTGCTCCCGAGACCCGAGAGGTATGGAGACTCAAGGAAGCGTTCGCGGGGCGGGGATAGGAGAGGTGGCGGTAGAAGAGACGCAGGAATTGTTCCCAACATCGAAGTTGGTGAAATCTTCGAAGAGGCCGAGGTTGTAAATATCATGTCCTTCGGTGCGTTCGTCAGATTAACCCCTGATACGGACGGTCTGCTTCATATCTCGGAGATAGAATGGGGCCGAGTAGAGAATGTTACAGACAGATTGAAACTGGGAGACAAAGTGAAGGTAAAGGTCATCAGGATTGACCGGGGGAAGGTGAATGTTTCCATGAAAGCCCTGCTTCCAAAACCTAACGGGGAGAACTAGAAAAACCGCGGTTAAAGGAACTTGTCTTAAAAGGCGAAAACATAAAATGTGGCAATTGAGCCAATCTGCAAGATCCTGGGGACAGCTTAATTGTTATGAATGACCATCCCTTTTTATAGCTCTTTCAATCCCTCATCCGAATCAAGATTAGGGCAAGGGCCGATTAGGCCCCTACCTATGGATCTCATTTAAATATCCTAAAGAGGTTGCGCCAGAATCCTTTACCCTGGGGATTTGACTTGCCCTTTCCTGATGCCATCTCCAAATTGGAGACGTCTGGGGTTGCGGGATCCTCATCCTCTTGAGGCATATCTGCTGAGATTTCTTCAGTTTCGATGCTTGGTTCGCTTTCCTCGTTTTCTGGTAATGGGTCCTCTTGTGTATCTGGCTCTGGCTCAGCCATGGGTTCTAGTGTTGGTTCTTCTTTTATATCTGGCTCTGGCTCGGCCACGGGTTCATAAACTGGTTTTTCCGGTGCGACAATATTTGGGTCGAGGTAGCTTAATGTGTTGGATGGCGGGGCATAGTCTGTGCTGGCGTAGTCGGATCCTGATACAGCGGGGGCTACAAAGGCCATAAATAAGAAAAGCGTTGCTGCACTGATAATCACTCTCTTAAGATTTGCTTTCACGTTTTCACCTCCTTTTGTTTATATTTGTTATTTATATGAAGGATGGCCAGTATGATTCCAATATAATTCCCAGATTGTCGTGTTTCTTGCGACAAGTTAGGTTAGGGAACAAAGCCTAATATCATACTTTTCCAACCTTTGACCGACATTTGTCGGACAATATATATATATTTGTCAGACTATTTAAATGTTTCTATCATGTTATATTATCGGGAAAAATGGAGAAATTTTGGCATTATCGCCAAATATTGTATAATATTCTTTGTCAGACAAATAGGTCTTTTCGGGTGTAGATCACAGGAAGTGTTTAACGGGGAAGTTTCTCTATTTCTTTGTCGGTATCTTTTTCGATCAGCAAACAACCCATCTGCCGGATCTTGGAAATCTCCGGGCAAGATAACGTTGTGGGCTCAGGGAGTCCTTGTGCTTAAGATGAAAGCGGTGAATAAGCATAACACAAGGGCGTCGTGCTAACCGTATATAATAATATGATATCTAAAGTTAGCACGCCTGAGCCCACGTATTACACCGAATATAAAACAGAGTGGGCTCAGGGAGACCTTAATTCGTATACTCCTACTTGAATGGTATTTCATGAAGTCATTGGAGACAGAACAACCCATACCTTTTTATTTTTCAAGCTTTTTAATAACTTGCCATGACTAGATACATCCTGCCCCCTTCTCCAACCCGAACAGGAAAAGCGATGCGGGTAACGCATCCTCATCCATGATATCCTTTGTCAGGTATAACGTTTTGAATGGATATCTTGCTTTCTCCAGCTTACCGTATTTGGACTCGAAACCGTAAAACGAATTGTCCTTCAACATGACAAAATCGCATTCTTTTTTGGAATAGAAAAATCCGGCAAAGGAGTGTTTTTCCCCCATAACCGGCCTTTCTTCGGTCCAGATTATATGGGAGGCAATCGTTCCCTCAACGAGCCATTCGATATTTTTCTCAATAAAATCCTGTGCTTCCTCCCATCCTCCACCTCTGAGATACGTATGAAGGGCGACTGGGATCAGTGGGCTTTGGAAGACAATCTTCTTCTGCTTCCTGACCGAATGTTTCTTCCTTCCGATATCCCACGAATAAAGGGTGTAAATCACTCTTGCCTTTTCAAGCAAATCCAGATAGTCCCGGACGGTGTTGTGGTGGAGGCCCATATCTCTCGCAATAGAGATAAAGTCAGCTCTCCCGGCACCCAGGGTCAAGCTCTTCTCCATGATTACCCTCGCAATCTCTTCGCTTTTACTGTCCTTGGCGAGCGTTCCCAGTATCACCCTTATGAGCATTTCGTATGTTTCCTCGGAAATCTTTTCGTTCTTCAGGTAATCTGCGATTGCATCAGGAAATCCTCCTGTCAGGATGTAAACATAGAACAATCTTTCTATTTCCTCGTAATAGGGAAAGAGGTTTTCTACATCTGGAGCCCAAGGTTTGAACTGTGCATCTTTGGCCCTGAGCATATCAACAGCCCCTGCAAGTCCTTTCTTAATACCTCCTTTCCGTCTCTTGAGGGCTTTGACGAATTCCCTGAAAGACAGGGGGTTGAAGTAATACTCATTTCCCTCGATGCCTCTCCCAGGAAGCCTGTCCACCAGTTCCTTTATTTGGACAGGGTTTGAACCTGTTGCCATGACCGTGAAATCGCCCCTTTCCATGAGCTCCTTGAGCAGGAGATTCCATCCTTCCATGTACGTTACCTCATCAAGAAGCAGGTGTCCTCCGCCCCTTTTTATGAGAAAATCGGTGACTATATTCATCACCTCGTTCCTCGTGAACCTGTCACATGAGATGTAGAGGATGTTCTTTCTCTCCGCGCCGTTGTCAACCAGCTTCCCGATAACACGCTTCAGATAAACGGTTTTCCCGCTTCTCCTTATGCCCCTCATCACGGTAAGTTTTTGCCTTGGTACCTCGATGTCCTTTCTATCCAGGAAGTAGTCTATTTTCCTGAGGTCAGAGTCATACTTTGCCCAATCCTCGTATTTCCACCACGGGTTCTGCGGAACCAGTCTCGACAGCTTTACAGCCATATATGATGGTATGTTATCATAGTTTATATACTTTATGATACATGCGTGTCATAAAATAGCTTATTTATGATGCGATAATGTCATAAATGAGGGGATGTAATGATTGGGCTGGAGGTGGGGGGACCATGGTGGTTACAGGGGTTTAACAAATTGGGATCGACTGAGCCCATGTATATACATAATGAAAATTGAATCCTTTGTAACACTTGGAGATGGTGGGAACGATGGGAAAGTTGTGTTTTGGTAAGACAGTGTAAAAGTGGGCTCTCAGAAATTGAAAGTCCCGCTCTATATTTTATTTTCACCTAAATATCTCTTATTTTCCCTCTTGTACCTTCTGAAGAACCACTGGAGGAAGATGTTCTCATCATCTTTTGTCTGGGATCTCTCCAATGCATTGTAATAACTGTTGCGGTTTTCATATGGGATATTGAGCATAGGATAACTGCGGTGGTTCAGTACGAAGTTCTGCATCAACCTGGATACTCTGCCGTTGCCGTCTGTGTACGGGTGGATGGTTACGAACTTCAGATGTACCAGTGCCGCAAGAGCGACTGGATGAAGTTTAGCTTTGTTTTTGTTATACCACTTGAAAAACTCCCGAAGCTGGGGATATATCTCAGCAGGAAAGGGAGGCATGAACTTGCTGCCTGAGATCGCCACCTGGTGTTGCCTAATCTTACCCGCTATCCTGGGTTTCGTTGAGTCGAACAGTTTTTTATGCCAATACAAGACAATTTGTAAAGACAAATCTTTCTCGTATTCTAGCATTTCATAAAAAACATTCTTATGGGCTTCGGCCTCCTTGACATCTGCAAGAGGCCTGGCCCTGGGTGTGATGCCTCTTTCAAGAAGGTCCGCAGTCTCCCTAAGAGTTAAGGTTGATCCCTCGATCCTCTGGGTGTCATAGGTGAACCTGACCATGAATGTCTCAAATTCCTTTTCCTGGGCGACCTTGGGCATCTTCTTGATTTCCTCCAAGTAATTCTTCTTGATTACATCGAATATAGGAAACCATTTCTCTTCGTAAATTTCGAAAAGAAACTCTCTCTTTATTTTGTCGATGTTCGCGGGTATCTTCTTACCGAGGTATTTTTCCTTTTTTACTACTTTGCTATCTTTCTTAAGGGAGTGCTCCAAATAATAATAAGTCTGTTTTCCGATGACCTTCTTCTTTATCCTGACCATGTATCCTAATTACCCCTACTATTTTATAAACCTTTCTATTAATACTAAAAAGTAGGGGTAAGATATTGATAACTATTCATCGAGCACGGGGAAATGTAGATCGAAGTGTACTTTTACCCATCCCCCACAACAAGATATATGCCTCCCTGATGCCATAACCTAGATTGCAGGAAGCATGACAGAAACCTTTATGAAACCCATAAATCGAGAAATTTGCGCAGATAATGCACTGGCAAATTTATCGGCAGAGTAATTTGGAAGGCATTAAGAGGCAATGTTTTACAAATTACTGTACGTTTAAAAAGGTAAAAGTGGGCTCAGGGAGCATTTGCGCTTAAGACACAATTATATTCCCAGCATAACGCAAATGCGTCGGGCTAACCAAATCAAATCAATTTTCATCAGCAGGTTAGCCCGCCTGAACCCACGTATATAATATGATAAAAGATGAGTGGGCTCAGGGAGATTCGAACTCCCGACCTCCGCCGCTTTGACCATCAGGTCTGACTTCTTGGTTTGTTACCAAACCCGCGGATGTCAAGGCGACGTCATTTTTGGCACAGTGGAGGTTAATCCACAGGTGTAACCAACTAGACCATGAGCCCACCAAGATTGATATTGCGTTTAACCATGACCGAATTT
>JAZGAR010000336.1:0-4340 GCA_036475875.1 Thermoplasmata archaeon | reverse complement strand
AGGCCGAGAGTCTTTTAGAGGATGCTAGGAGCGCCTTTGACTCTGAAGACTACCGCTTGGCAATCGAGAATGCGGATAATGCCACCAAGATCGCGAATGAGGCGAGAGATGAACAGATCCAGAAGGCCATGAGCGTTCAAGATAAAATCAAACCTGCTCAAGCTGAGGTGGGCGAGTTTGAAGTTCCCATTTCGACAGAAGAGGGGGAGGGTGCTGAGGCTGTGGAAGTGAAGGTCCGGGAGGTTGTGGAGCCTACACCCACTGAAGTGGATAAGGTATGCCCCAAGTGTGGTGGTGAGCCGACATATGTCGAGCAGTACGAAAGGTACTACTGTTATAACTGTAGTGAATACATTGAACCCGTGGAGAAGGGAATGGAGGAAAAGGCCGAGGTTGCAGAACCTAAGCCGACTGAGATAGCAAAGGTATGCCCCAAGTGTGGTGGTGAGCTAACATATGTGAAGCAGTACGAAAGGTACTACTGTTATAACTGTAGTGAATACATTGAACCCGTGGAGAAGGGAATGGAGGAAAAGGCCGAGGTTGCAGAACCCAAGCCGACTGAGATAGCAAAGGTATGCCCTAAATGCGGTGGTGAGCCAACATATGTCGAGCAGTACGAAAGGTATTATTGTCATACCTGCAGCGAGTACATAGAGCCTGTGGAGAAGAAAAAGGAGAAGCCGAAGGCAGGTGCAAAACCCAAGCCAACTGTAACAGCTAAATTATGTCCCACATGCGGAGGTGAGCCCACATATGTCGAGCAGTACCAGAAGTATTATTGTTATGCTTGCAGTGGGTATGTGGAGCCTGTTACGAAAACTTCCCAGAAAAACTCCTCAACAACAACCTGCCCGACATGCGGCGGAAGTCCTGCATATGTGCAACAATACAAACGATACTTTTGTTATACCTGCAACAAGTATATTTAGGTGTGGGTGGAGATCGAGGCCAAAACGAGGCAATTTTCCCTCTCTCGATTACTTTGAGTATTGCCAAGTGACCATTATCCGGTATCCTCACTGGATCAATTGAGTGAAATGAGTTCAACGAATTCTTGTAGTGGACCAAGAGCCCTAAAAATACCTCTTTTTATTCAATTGGATGCGACCATTCGTGAAAATTTTATATATCCGAAGTCTTATATGGAGCCTGTTTGGGGTACCAAGGGGACGTGTTATTCTGCAAGACGATAAGGAAAAGAAACTTGAGAAAAAGAAGATGATACTGGAGAGCATTGTCGAAGGTCAAAGGATGGAGCTCTATACAGAAAGGCGAACAAGCGAGATGCATTCCTGTGTGTTCTGCGAGAAAATCTGCTACAAAAAGAAGCCCGTCAAGGCTTTGGGATATAAATGGATATGCATAGATTGCCTCAGGCAGTTGAAGGAATTGCTCGATTCCCTGAAGCAATGGGAAGAGGAGCTCACGCTGGAAGAGGAGATGAAGAAACAGCTCGGCGAGGGACTGGGATTGCAAGAGTTATGAGAACTGAAAACATTGATAGAACCATCACCACCCAAAAAGAACAGATAGATAGGATGGTGAGCGGTGCAGAAAACGCCCTGAAGTTCGTTTTATCGCTTAAGGAGAAGGACAACTCAAAGACCCACAGGGACTTTTTGTTCTACAATCCCAACTTTGAGGTGGAATACGAGGACGGAAGCAAGAGGATAGTAATCGCGGATGGGAAGGTTGTTTAGGTATTATTCTGGTAGAGCCACCGCATTGATCTCGTTTAGGTTGTTCAAACTGTTGGCTTTCAGCAAGCTATCTGAAACCGTGTAAAGCGTATCTTCGATGTAAAACGATCTTTTGATCCTGTGAGGAGAATAATACCAATATGATTTTACTTGGCTATCCTCAACATGGGTAATCCCACCCCGTAAATTGATACCGCCATCTCTTGAAATAGCGAACACATAGGCGCCGCACCAGGTATATTCACCAAATGTTTGTGGTGGTGGATCTTCAGGATATTTTGTTTCGTCTATTTCAGCAAGGACAATGGGTATGACCAATAAATTCCTGCTCCTGCTGAACAAAAAGGCATGGGGATCGCTCAAGGCCAATGAATCGGTTCCTCTGTCGCCTACGATATAATTTGATACCTCTTTTGGATTGTTAACATCGCTGACATCGAATAACGAGAGTTTTACACCCTGATACCAGGCAAAATCTCCCATATCCACTGCATCTTTTCCGATTCCAATCACATGATTTTCATCGTAGGGGTGAAGGTAGTTTGAATACCCTGGGATCTTCAACTTACCCAATACCTGCGGCGACTCAGGAATTGAGATATCTATAACAAAGAAGGGATCAATCTTTTTGAAGGTAACCAGATAACCCCTATTCCCCATGAACCTTGCAGAGTATATCGTTTCTCCAGGTGCGATGTCTGTCACTTTACCCACGGTCTTTAGATCCAAGTTCAACACGAAGACATGGTTCCTGGAAACGCTATCACCCCAGCCCCAGAGTTGACCTGTTGTTGTGGCAATTCTGAAATGTCGATTATATTCATCCATGGAAAATCTGTTCAAAACGTATCCTGGAACTCCGCCGCTGGTAATGTATTGTATATCTCTGCCATTTATGTATATTCTGTGAATGATCGTCTTCTCGATTTCTACTTGGATTTTCTGCTCGAAGTCATCATTTCTGACCTTCAACTCCTTGTTCATCGTTTTTTCTTCTTCGTCGGACAGATCCTCTGTGTACCTGCCTACCACTGAATCGATTTCTCTCAGTTTTTCATATCTCGTGAGGTCTGAGCTTCTGATATCCTCTATCTCATTGGAGGTGCTTTTTGGCAGAACGGGCATGATCACCTCTTCCACCCTTCTCTCCATCTTTTCCACCCAGCTCATCCTTTTCGTGTAGGTCAGATAGATGTTATTAAGTGAGACGTAGATGTGGGTGGAGGATCCCATGAGAACCACCTGTTTATTCAGTTCCTCCCCTGCGTTCTGCACGTTTATTGATATTATAGATGTATAAGTGTAGTAATAATCGTACTCATCCGTATAATAGATCTCGGAGGGAGAAGCAGGCAAATCGGTCTCGCTTTCTATTTGCCCCGAATATTGGGTCACGATCAAATAGAGATAATCCCCGATCATTCTGGAACTGACATAGCTGCCCTTCAATTCCACGCTTCTGTATAATACCGGGTTTTCCCTGTCCTCTATATCATAAACCTTGATGTAGGTTTCTGGGCTGTATAAGTAATTCGGCAACCGAATACCCCAATAATAATCATAATAATAGCTGTTCGTCCCGAGAACCACGAGTTTACCGTCGTTGAGGTATATCTCCCTTATCATCAAATCCACCTCTATGATTGAGAGAATCTTTGCATTTTCAGCAGGATAGACATCCAATATGATAACTTTGGTCTTGTTACGTGACACGATATAGGCGTATTTCCCGTCATTTTTTACGATATCGCCTTCATCCACACCTTCCACCTGTACATTGGTTTGCGAGTGATCGTCTGATCCGGATGAATCCAAATTCGCGGAAGAATCTTCGAGGACTCCTCCCAGTCTATCTGAGGGGCCGTACATAGTTGTACCAACCTTGGTAAGATTGCTGGGATAATAATACTCGTACCCTGATAGTTCGTTGTTCCTCGCCAAGAAATCCTTGATCTCTTGGTAGGATCCGAACTTCTGCAGGTTTGAATAACTCACTTCCTGATACTCGTATGGAGGAATGCCTCCCGAGTCATCCACTTGGTCGTGAAGGGCTAAAATCCCCACAATTCCACCAAAAACCATGGACACCGTGATTATAACAGCGAGCAATCCTGTTTTCATATTAAACATCTCCGATTTCTAAGATACCTACGCAGACAAGATATATATCCTTTATTTTGACATGTAAATGACATGTCGAAAATCCATTTACATGTCAAGGGTCTCAGGGGATCAATTTAAGGTTTTCATCATGTAAGGGCCTTCTCTCTTGTATCCGAACTTCCTGTAATACTCTCTAACACCCACTCCACTCATCACCAGGATCTTTTCAGCTCCTGATTCTCGGGCAATTGTCTCGCATTCCGCAAGTAATCTTTTGCCGTAACCTCTATGCTGCCACAGTTTTGGTTCGGTTTTACCTATAGGTACCATCTCACCCGCAACCTTCAGCTCGCGAAGAATCATGCAGGGCTGGGCCTTTATTTCCTCCCTATGGGCCGTATTTGAGGGTCTTCTCAGACGTGCATAGGCGATCAGGATGTGGCCTGAATCCTCGAAGCCCAGGAAATATTCCTTACCCGAAGAAGCCTCATATTCATCTTTTTTCAAGGTTATTGTGTCAGTATCGGGCTCTAT
>JAZGAR010000335.1:0-7146 GCA_036475875.1 Thermoplasmata archaeon | reverse complement strand
TTTTGGATTGGATATCAGCAAAAAAATCTTTACCCAATTTTATGCCTTTCCGATTCCGAGTTGATAGACCTTTAAGAAGGTTGGAGAGCTGAGGAGGGCTCAAAGAGTCTGAGTGGTTCTCAGTTTGAATTTTGTCTTGACCAGATCTAAACTATTAAAATATCTTTCTAAGTTGTCTCTCGTTTATTGGTTTAATTAGATTTTTTGTGGCATTAAAATCCTTATCCCTCGTGAGGATATGTTTTGCGCCGTGTATTATCCCGGTTGCACAAATTATAGAATCGATTGTAGGGATGCCATACTTTAACTTGATCTCACCCGCTCTTTGTGCAATTTGCCAGGATATCTCCACTATAGATAGGGTCGAGGAGTGAAGTTTGCTCAGGGTGGCTCTCATTCTTTTCTCATCCTTCTTTCCTAATATCTTGACGAGCTCTGTTATCGTTACCATTGAAACTATGCCTTCCAGTTTACCTTCATCTAACTTTTCAGTGATATCCTCAAGGTTAGGGTCCGATAAAAGGTCGATAATGTACATCGTATCGATAAGAATCCGCAAAAAATCCCTCATAATGGTCTTATCTCGTATCTCTCCGCATTTCCTCAATTTCTTTATCTATCTCTGCTTTTTCAAGTTTCCATGTGCCGCATAAATCCGTCAACCTAACAGGAGGTATCAATTTGATCATTCCCTCTTCTTCCTCAATCTCCAACTCAGTTCCTGTTTCTATCCCGTACTTTTCTCTAACATCTGCTGGGATAACGATCTGTCCTTTTGAGCTCACTTTAATACCCATATTATCGCCTTACTAGGTAAGATATAATCTTACTGTTATTTAAACTTTGCACATTAAAATTTTTTTAAACCGATATTCCACCAGTCTATCTAACTAGCGGTTAAGACTGGCGGATACTGTGCCATTCGGCACTGTCTCCCCAGGATGCTGACGCAATCCTGTGGAATTAGTGTGCAGAACCACTGGTCCGTTAGATGCCACTGATCTTCCCGCAGGAAACATCAAGTTTCCGAGGATGATGTGCTCATCTTCAGATGAACACTGTTCATTGACCAGAGGTTCTTCACATGTCACCATCCTTACAAAGTAACGATATCCTTCCCCAACCTCATCGCCTCATCCAAAGCAGCAGGATGCCTCTTTATCGCACCCTTCTCATCGACCCCGGCGATAAGAAGTTCCTTCTCGTAAGTGAAGTTAAGAGTTGCAAAAAAAGCTCTTACGACTTTAACCGCCCCCACGAACTTCTCAGGGTTCCTGGAGCCACCCACGGACATAAAAAATCCTTTCCGAAATTCCCTGCCTTTTCCAATTGTCTGCTTTAATCTGTACCTTCTGACCCAAATGCACTGGCATCTGTCAATCATGGCCTTTGTTTGGGCCGAGACGCCCATAAAGAATATGGGAGATGCAAGATACAGCCTGTCGGCTTGAATCAGTTTTGGATAGAGAACTTGCATGTCGTCATTTTGTATGCACTCTCCTGTATCATCGCAACTGCGGCACTCCTTGCATGGAGATATTTTAAGATCGCAGAGCCTGATTTTCTCTATCTCCGCCTCACCTCCATCAGCGCCTTTCAAGGCGCTGTCCAGGAGAATATCGGAATTCCCTTCATATCTTGGACTGCCCATTATTCCTAGGACCTTCATCATTTACCCGTCTCCCCTTTCAGACCTTCATCATTCACCAGAATCCCCCTTCAAGACCCTTTCATTTGGCTATCTCCCTTTCAACACATTCGACAGATTTGCATAGGTTGTCATAAGCAGCCTTATAACCCAGATCGAACGCCTTTAGGTTCACGTCCAACGCCTTTTTGGGCACGACTTCAGCCACGCTCTCCTTGAGAACCTCTACCGTTAAAGGAAAGGCTGAAAGTGCAGACAATGCCCCGATAAAAACCACATTCTCAGTCAATGGGTTTCCAGCCTCCTTGGCCAGGCCTAAAGCGTCCAGGGGAGCGATATTTTGGGTAACCGCGCTCATTTTCTCTCTTACGGCCTCGAAGGTGATAAAGTCGGTACGCTTTTCTCTGGAAAGGGTGCTCACCTCGATGGGAGGATGTATCACTCTTGTGTTCACGATGATTATCCCGTTTTCCTTTAAATATTCTATGTAGCGTAATGCCTCCAAGGCCTCTAGGGATACGATGGCATCGGCCTCACCGTAGGGAATCAGGGGTGAGATATTCTGGCCACCGATCCTCATATGGATGAAAACCGTGCCGCTCCGCTGTGATAAGCCGTGCATCTCTCCAGTTATGGCCTTCAAGCCTGCCTTCGCACAGCCGTTGCCTATCGCATTCGAGAGCATGACTATCCCCTGCCCTCCAACTCCTGTAATTATCAAATCGAAGGCCTTCTCGTTGCTCATTCATCCACCTCCTTGGAAGGTGCGCTCTTGCCTTTTGGATGAATCGAACCAAAGGGACATATCTTGGCACAAACACCGCAACCGTCGCAAATCTCGGGCTTAATCCGCGCCGCCCCATCATCCTTATCAAAAATGAAGGCAGGGCAAAAGAAGTCACGAATACATGTGTAAGGTTTTTTACATCTCTTTTTGTCGACCTCGTTTTGTATAATTGGCACACCTGTTCTGCGTTTTATTCTATCGCCGTGAAGTGCGCATGATCGCCTTGAAATGATCACTGAAGGACCTTTGAAATCCAACGATTCTTTGAATTTTGTAACATTGTTCTTTATATCGTATGAATCAATGATGGTCAAATGTTCCACTCCGATTCCTTTGCAAACATCTTCGATCATTATTCTCTTTTTACCCTCAGGCATGCCTCGCCCTTCAGGAGTTCCAGCATGGGTCTGCTGGCCTGTCATGGCGGTTACCTCGTTGTCCAAAACTATAAAGGTGATGTTGAGGTTGTGATAAACCGCGTTGACAAGGCCAGGTAATGCCGCATGAAAGAATGTGGAATCTCCAGTAACGCATATGACCTTATCCTCCAAAACCTGGGCCATACCCGCGCTTAAGCCAATTGACGAACCCATGCATAATAGCGAAACAGTTAGATTTAGCGGAGGGAAGAACGCCATGGAGTAGCAGCCAATGTCGTTGTTGAATACGATTTTCCTGCCCCTCATTGCCTGCCTGAGAGCCCAAAAGGTGGCTCTATGGGGACAGCCGGCACAAAAAACAGGCATCCTTTCAGGAAGAATTGCCTTCAATTCATCGGCTCCTTTCAGAATTGCATCGTAGTCCTTTGGAGGTTTAAGGTTTAAAGCGGAGGCTATTCCCTTCACCACAATAGGCACATTGTATTCCAGAGCCTCGCTGAAATCGCCTGTGTCCTTACCCATGATCTTAAGCCCAAGACCAGCATCCTTGGCTATCCTTTTGGCGCTGTGCTCTAAATATGGAGAAAGCTCCTCCACCACGACAAGGTTTTTCAGGTCTTTCATGAACATCCCCATCTTTTTTTCTGGCAAGGGATATGTTGTGCCAAGCTTGAGTATGTGTGGTTTTATGTCGAGGATTTTACTTGCATCGACCGAGTAGCAGTATCCTACTCCGGAGGTAAGTATGCCAAAGTCGCCTTCCCCTTCTGTAATGACATTGTAGGGTGAGTCTTCCATCTCCTTCTTAATACCATTGACCTTATCCAAGAGCTTGAGCTTGTTCTGTCGTGCAGTTTCACCTACCGTGAAATAGTCTTCCCCTACATCAGACCAATTTGTCTTCTTGAACGGTTTACGTTCCATAGGCCCGGTTTCCACAATACCGCTTTGGTGGTTCACTCTGGTGGTGGTTCGTATGACCACTATGCTCCTATGCCTCTCCGAAAAGTCAAAAGCCGCCTTGACCATCTCCCTGGCCTCTGATGGGTTGGAAGGCTCGAGCATTGGAATATACGCATTCGGCCCAAAGAACCTGCCGTCCTCCTCGCTCTGGGATGAGTGGCAGTGTGGGTCATCTGCAACTATCATCACCAACCCACTCTTTATGCCTGTATATGCCAGAGAAAAGAATGCGTCCGAGGCAACGTTAAGCCCCACGGACTTCATGGAGGTCAACGCCCTGAACCCTGACATCGATGCGCCAGCAACTGTCTCAAGGGCAACTTTCTCGTTTGTGGCTATGGTGAATTTGTAGTCGAAATGATCCTGAATATTGTTGAATGTATCCAGGATCTCGCTTGTAGGCGCACCCGGGTAGCATGAAACGACCTTGACATCAGCTTCCAATGCACCTCTCACTATGGCCTCGTTGCATAACATGAAAGCCTTTTTTGGCTCTTTGCTCACCAGGTAATCTTTTACCAAATCCATACCCCCATTATCGGAATTAGGACCTCAACGGTTTATCCTTTTAATTTTCATCAGTCATACTAATACTTGTGAGCCTTAGAGTTAGATCTATCCTTCGAGAATCGGAACGTAACCGTGCCAAACTCCTTCGTCCTCCAAGCTACGAAGGTTTTCCTTGAGAAGGTCGAAATGTTCCTTCTCCCAGTTTGAAAGCTCGGTGAACAGGATTTCAATATCTGACTCAGGGGATTTTTTTGCATTACTTTCGTAGAAGTTGATGGATCTTGCCTCAACCGTCATACCCAACTTCATGGCTTTGATGGCATCAACCGTTTCGAATTTATCCTTCTGCATTAATTCATTGAATATCTTTTCCACCCCTTCATCCATGAGAATATCGGCGATCAGGCTGTCAATCTCAGTTTTTCTGGCCTCCTTGCCATACCTCTTGAGCATGCCCTCCAAACGTTTTTTATGTTCTTCTTCTGCATTCGCCAGGTAAGTGAGCAAGGCTTTTCCTTCCTTATTTTCCACACCATTTACGAGCTTGTTGTAATAATGTTTTCCAAACACCTCTATATCCATGGCCTTTTGAAGTATCTCAATACTTTCCTCATTCATCATATCACCTTCATGTTTTGTTCCTGTTAAACAGTCACTTGTATTTTGAGGAATAAAGACAGCAAGGTTCGTTCGATAGTGGCAATGAACCTCAAAGCCTTTTATCTATTCCCGTATCCTCACATTCCGGGATATAGCATGTGACATTTACAAATTCGCATTTGTGCTTGCAGCTTGGACATTCCTCGGGCGGTTTTTCAGCTGACAATTGGTAACCACAGTCCGAACATTTCCATTCCACGTTTTTCACCTCTTACTTCTTCTTATACAACGGCGACATCTCCCTCAGTTTTTGCACGACGTTTGGGACGACCTCCAAAACTTTGTCTATATCCTCTTCGGTATTACCACGACCTAAAGTGAGCACGAGAGAGCCGTGGGCCTCCTCATGCTTCAAACCCAGGGCGAGCAAGACATGAGAGGGTTCGAGAGTCTTGGATGTGCATGCAGACCCTGTTGAGGCGGCAATTCCTTCCATGTCAAGGTTCAAGATAATACTTTCACCCTCGATATAGCTGAACCTGAAACTCGCATGATTCCCCAACCTCTTGGTCCTGTGGCCAGTGAGATACGCCTCTTCTATATTTTCCAAGATACCCTCTATGAGTTTATCCCTGAGTTCTTTTAACCTTTCAGCCTCGTTTACCATCTCTTTTTTGGCAAATTCTGCGGCCTTTCCCATGCCGATTATGGCGTACAAGTTTTCCGTGCCAGATCTAAGGCCGCGCTCCTGCCCTCCTCCATACATAACCGGTTGGATCTTCACGCCCTTTTTAATGTAAAGTGCTCCAATTCCCCTGGGTCCGTAAAGCTCATTAGACGATAGAGTGAGCAAATCTATGTTGCCCTTCTGCACATCTAGGGGGATGTGTCCTTCGGCTGCCACACAGTCAGAGTGGAAGTAAATCCCTTTATCCTTGGCAATTTCTCCGATTTCCCTTATCGGTTCGATGGTGCCTATCTCCCCATTTGCGTACATAAGGGAGATGAGGATGGTCTTGTCTGTGATAGCCTCCTTTATTTTTTCTGGGTCAACTAGGCCGTCCTTATCAACAGGCACAAAGGTAACCTCAAAGCCCTCCTTTTGCAGATCCTTGCATGGGTTCATCACCGACATATGCTCGATGGCCGAGGTGATTATATGGTTGCCTTTGTTCTTATTTCTGTGGGCTGTGCCTCTGATAGCCAGGTTATTTGATTCTGTTGCACCTGAAGTGAATATAACAGTTTGTTTATCTTCAGCGCCTATTAGGTTAGCGACGCTTTCTCTAGCCTTCTCCACGAGTTTCCTACCGGTTCTACCCTCCGTATGAAGGGAGGAAGGATTGCCGAAATCTTCCACCATATGTTCTTTTATAGCTTCCAATACTCGTGCATCCATAGGCATTGAGGCGCCATGGTCAAGGTATATCCGTTTCAATCTCATCATCTCCATACAGTTTAACGCCTAGAACCACATCACTCCGTCGTACTCCAAAACCAGATCGTTCAGTGTTGCCGCCCCAACTATCTTTGCTTCCTCTATGAAATCGGTTTCGTCCCAGCCGAGCATCTGCTTGCTCGCCTCACAGACATAGAACTTCACGCCCGCCTTGAGGGTTTGATCCATCACCTCTTTCAAGGTGGGGAAAGTCCCCATCTGGATCTTCTCAGCCTCCCCTTTCTTTATTACGGTCAAACCCATTCCCAAAAAATAGATGGCTGCATCCAGGTCCATTGCCTTGGCTGTCTCCGCCAGAACGAAAGGTGCGTAAAGCCTCTCAGGCGTGTTTGTCCCGCTGGTTTGAACATACAATATCTTCTCACCGCTCATGTCTCAACCTCCTTCTTAATCGATTCATTTTATTTATTCATCCTTGAATCAAGGATTATCTCTATTCCCTTGTCTCTTCTTGAATCTTATTCTAAGATTGCAGAATCATGTCCTGCCCGCAGCAAACCAGGGTTCCTCCTCCAGCTTCGAGAACCTGAACCTTGTTGCCGCAGATCTCGCATAAATAGACCTCTTCTACATTCGTCATCTCGTCACCTCCTTTATTATAATATATATGTATTAATTTCGTAGATACAATGTCTTTTGTGTTTTTATTATTTGTGCTGTTACCGAACTGAGGGTCACCAACTGCGAAAAATCTTTATAAAGCCTTATGCATGAGGAACCATATCACCAAAAACCCCACTTAGCTCAAGGAGGAAAGCAAGTTTCCTCTTGCTCGCAAAAAGACCTGGCGGTTTTTTGC
>JAZGAR010000334.1:0-6971 GCA_036475875.1 Thermoplasmata archaeon | reverse complement strand
CGCCGAGGCCAGAGGAAAGGAGAGTTGCATCTTTTAGCAATCTACCTTTCCCAAATATCGATTATTAAGCATATCGTAGGCTAAGTCCACGACATTAATTAGAAAAATAGTAAAGTGGGCTTAGCCGGAGTTTCGTGCCAAAGGGTTTCTTTCCCTTGTGGTTATTCGAACCGGCGACCTTCACCGTGTGAGGGTGACGTCATTTTTGGCACAGGAGGATCTAACCCCCGAGTGTAACCAACTAGACCATAAGCCCATAAGCCTGTAAGCCCTTTTGTAGGGGACGAGTGTATTATTCTGATGATATAAAAGAGTTGAGATTATTGGCTTGAGTCCTTCTCCTCACCCTTCTTTTTCTCCTTTTTAGGTGGCGGAGGTGGAGCCTCCTCAGGCTTCTTGGGTGATGGTGCCTCAGAGGGTTCACTGAGGGGAGGTGGCGGTGCAGGAAGCGCTTCAGGCTTTGCTGGTTCAGGTGGTTTGGATGGGGCCGCTTTTGGAGCCTTTCTCGGAGGACGAATGGGTTTCTTATGCGATGGAGGTTTAGCCACAGGTATTTTTCGTGTTACTGGGGCACGCTTTGGTGGGGATACTTTCGGGGCCGTCGCAATTCCCGAAGGTGTAGATGTTGAAGGTGCTACCGCTTGTCCAGCGGTTCCGATCCCTAGCTCGAAGGACCTTTCCTCTCTTTTCCTTTTTTTGACCACCTTAGCAGTGAGAACAGTTACGAGAACAAGAATGGCTATTATTGCGATCAGTAGCCAGTTGTTGATGGTGGGCAGAAAATCACTGTTGTCTCCCATCCCATCTCCATCGCTATCTTCCCACTCTTTTGGATCTCGGGGAAAAGCATCTTCTTTATTGTCGCCATAGCCGTCTCCATCGTAATCATACCACTCGTATTTGTCGTATGGAAATGCATCCGAATTATTGCCAGTTTCATTGTCGCCGTAACCGTCCCCATCGAAGTCGCTCCACTGCGTGGGATCATAGGGGAAGGCATCCGAATTATTGCCAGAAAGATTATCGCCAAAACCATCTCCATCACTGTCAAGCCATTGCGTGGGTTCATCTGGAAATGCATCGGCATCGTTGCCCAAAGAATTATCTCCATGGCCATCTCCGTCGCTATCAAGCCATTGCGTTGGGTCATCTGGAAATAAATCGGCCTCGTTGCCTGAAGAATTATCTCCATGGCCATCTCCATCATTATCGCTCCATTGTGTGGGATCGTTGGGGAAGTCATCCGCGGTATCTATGTAGCCATCACCATCCAAATCCGTATTGATAATTCTTATCACCATAGCTGTGTAAGGTTCTGATATCGTATTATTGAATTCATCTATCAGGATGATCTTAATGTAATAATTACCATCAGGGAACATACCACTCTTGTTGCTGCCGTCCCAATACACAGTTTGCAAATCTCCTGTTGCAATACCAGTTAACACAGTATCGTTTGACTGGTTGAATTCATTGTCTCCGCTCGTATTTATGATTATAATATAAATGCCTGGCTCACTTGCATTGAACATTATAGCCAGTGACTCATCTTGCTCCCTATCAAGGGTAGTCGGCGTCAAAGAGGTATTCCCACGACTGCTAACCTCTGGCAGCTTTGGGGGCATGGTATCGAGCTGGAAGGTCTCCCTATGTGAGGTGGACATATCTATGTTATCCGGATCTGCACCCAGGTATGGCAAATCAAGTGAATTGTAAAGGGCTTGGATGCTCGTTGTGCTGTTTATCATCTCATAGTCTGATGCCGGATCGAATTCATACTCCCTGTAAACAGCCTCTATCAGGCTCACCACACCGTCCTCATTCGTTTTTTTATCTCCTGCTAAGGAGTCATAAATCACATTACCATCATCCTTTATTATCACATCCGCATTTGCTACTGGGTTGCCATACGAATCCTCCACGTAAACTTCGAGGTGGTTCTTTACGGTAAGTACGGCATTTTGATTCGATATGACAACACTGCTATAGTCGAAATTCGTGTTCACCACTGTAAGTCTGTCCTTACCAACAAAAAGATCTGCCACAGTAGAGTTTGTTATGGAACTGTTGAATATTGTGCCTTTGGAAATATCTGAGAGATAAATACCATAGTCTGAGAGGTCTATTGTTGTGGATTCAACTATTACGGAGGAGGAGGAAGAGGAGATAGTGATCCCTGTATTCGAGTTATTGTACAATGTATTGCCGTTGATCTCCACGTCGCTTCCGAACTTTATTACGACACCATCGGCATTCGACAGGACGATGTTATCAACCATCTTAGAATCGGAAGAGTGCCAATTGTATATACCCTTTGAGAACCTTTCGATCGAATTGTTCTCGGCCTCAAGTCCATCTGAATGATCCGCCTCTATGCCATTACCAGTTCCCGACCCTAAAAACACACTCTCAATGATTTTTAGGTTGTTGGAAGACTTAACATTCACGCCAGTCGATCCACAATCAGAGACCTTGATGGCCTCTATTTTTACATTATCAGAGTCAAATATGTAAACGCCTATATCGCCGTTTTTCATGGAAATGGAGCTTATGTTCACGTAATCAGTTCCAAGAATACTTATCACGTTGGGCATGCCGAATCCGTCGATGATCGTGGTTGAACTATCTTCTCCTGTAAGGTTTATTGCCTTGGATACTGTTATGTTCTCATAATAAGTACCACTTTTGACAAACACTGTGTCACCATCACTTGCATTATCTATAGCTGATTGTATGCTTTCCCCAGGCATCACATAATGCGTATCTCCCCTCACATTATCAGAAAAGCCCACGATAAACATGGCGGCGAATATGATGCTCATGACGAATAATAAGCTGCAACTTAAGGAAAGAATCTTTTTAAACATGGAATCTCTTCCCACTCTGAAAGTCTTAATGGGATATTTAATTTTTGATATATGATGATATTGTTCATTTTTTGGTGATTTCCATATAATGAAGGGGGTAACTTTGGATAACTTCAACACGAAGGATAATTCTAATAAGCCTTTATTCTATTCTCTTTGCCATTCCGAAGTATTGAAACCGACATTCCACTGGTCTATTGACCCGTGGTTCTTCACATGCGAACCCGGCAAGACGAAAGAGGTGTGGCATTACCATGACACAGATTTTATCTCCAGAGGAAGTTCAAAAGCGATTCGGCAAGATGTTCTCCCGGGGCTTCATCACGTTGGTTGATGAGAAAAACCAAATGGCACAGGTGATCGAGCACTGCACAGCTAAGGGCCCGGTTGAATGGGATGCATTGAACAGGATGAGGGCGGGTGGAGTGGTTGAAGAGGTTTTTGTGGATGGAAACACGCTCATAATGAACACGAAGATAGGGGAAGGGGAAGTGAAATTCGGTCCTGCAGGAAAGGATTTAGGCGGCCAAGCGCTGAAGGCCTTAAAGGTGCTGGGAAACGAAGTGCATACGACCTGGCTCGGTTTAGCGGGAGCGAGTGTTGGGGTAGGAGCATGCCTTCCCCAGGCTCCTGGTGTGCTTAGAGCGATCTATCCTGATCTGAAGGACTTGGGCGGTGCCAATGAGGTAGAGATCACAATAGTAACAAGGAAAATGAGGCGGCTGATCATAGGAATCGACGACACCGACTCGAAGGAAAAGGGGGCATCATGGGTTCTGATGCTCAAGCTAATGAACGACATGCCCCACGCAAAACCGCTTCTTCACAAGATCATCCAGCTCAATCCTCGCGTTCCGGAGAAGACCACCAGCTGCGTGTCCATTGGAGCTTCCTTTGCCGTGGAGGATGAGAACCTGGATAAGGCCGTGGATTTTACCTTTGATTTCCTGAAACAACACACCGTATCCAAACACACAGCTATAGCCCTCTTTGAAGGATTGAAAATCCCAGAGGAAGTGAAGGCCTATGGCTTGGAGGCCAAGAGCAGGATCATTGCGCTGGAGGAGGCTGAAACGATGGCAAAAGAGCACGGTGTTAAGATGATCGAGGTCACCGGTAAGAGGGGAATGATCGGTGCTTTAGCAGCCGTAGGATGTTTTGATCAAGGTTTAAAAGCTGCTGGTCTGAAGGAGGATTTTTTGTAGAATCTTTTGTGCCGTAGTTGCATTATGGATAGCATACCCACATTTTACGTATTACTAGCCCACATATCTTAGGTATCATCCCCAAACAATCTGTCGACCATCCATTTTGCGTTGAATGTGATGAGGTCATCATAACCCTGACCCACACCCATAAATGCTATGGGCTTTCCAACAGCATGGGCGATTGACAACGCTGCACCTCCTTTAGCATCGGCATCTATCTTCGTGAGGATGGCGCAGTCTATGCCCACGGTCTCGTCGAACTTCTTGGCCTGGATAATGGTATCATTTCCTGACAGAGCATCGCCCACAAATATTATCATATGCGGCGGTGCCACCCTCTTAATCTTTTTCATCTCATCCATCAGATTAATGTTGGAATGCATTCTTCCGGCCGTATCTATGAAAACCACATCCTTATGCCTTGCTTTCGCATGCTCTATGGCATCAAAAGCTACAGCAGCTGGATCTGCTCCTGCTTGATGCTTTATCAATTTCACACCAAGTCTTTCAGAATGCTTTTGAAGCTGCTCAATCGCACCTGCCCTAAAAGTGTCTGCCGCTGCGATAACGCAGGAAAGATGTTGCTTTTGCAGCCTGTGGACGATTTTTGCAATCACAGTTGTCTTTCCCGTGCCGTTCACACCCACGAACATCAGTACAACTGGTTTCTCATGTGATTTCACAAAAACATCAAAATCCAACGGGTTCTGAGCAAGAACATCCCTTATTGCATTTTTAAGCGAAGTCTCAACGGCACTTTCGATATCTATTCTCCGCCTCACCTTCCTCCCTAAGAGATCCTCCTTCACGCTGGTTTTTATCTTCTCCACAACTGGCAGAGCGACATCAGATTCTAAAAGCGCCATCTCCAAATCCCATAGCAAATCCTCCAGTTTACCATCCCTGAGCTTTTTCCCTATCCTACCCTCAGCAAATAGTTTTTCTTCACGAGAGATGACTTTTTCCTCAGTTCTTTTGGCCCTCCTGGGTTTCTGCGGCTTTTTCTTCCCTTTCCTCGCCTTTTCTCTTTTATCTGGCCGTTTTTTTCCCTCTTCAAATCCTTCCTCCATCTCCTTTAATTCCTTGCTAGCCGACTTAGTGAATGACCTGAGCCTTTCCCTCAAATTCCGAAACATATGCTCTGCCCCTATGGATCCCCTTTTTTTTCATAGGCTTTTTTGAATCTTTGCAGTGAGTTTTGCTGCTTTACCTGCCACCTCTTGGTACGTCTCACCCATACTTTTCATGGCCCTCTCAACTTCTTTTATCCTATCCTCTATTTTGGTAATGGCTTCATCTATGTTCGTATCAACCACAACATCCGCGCCAATTCCTACCATGGCTTTATTTGGTGCAGCTACTTTTGCAAACAGAAAGGAACTGGCACCAATAGGAATCAAAGTCTCTAAGCCTTCCTTAAGCTCTTTATAGGCCTTCATCGTATCTTTGGCACGGTTATGCTCATTTTTCGTCACAGTCAAGAATTCGTAATGCTGGTCAAAATTTTCCAATTGCAGTCTGTAAAATTCTAAGGTCCGAATCGACTGCTGCATATCTTCCTCAATCATTCTTCTCACCTTTTTTAATTCTTTTCTTTCTTTCGGTCTTCTCACACTTTAAAAAGTACTTCGTGATGGGATCGGAAACTTCCTCTAATGAGATTTCCTTTACCTCTGATACCTGAATTTTGGATCTCTTCACCCTGTGTTTACTTCCAAGACGGGAGTATACCTGCTCTTTGATAGCATCCTCATCGTTGCCCACCATCTCCTTTGTGAACTCCTGCCATCTATCACCCATCTGGAAAGTGCCTTTTACCCTGAAAGCTTTCATAAATCATCACCGTCTCCTTTCGTCATTTTTTTATTTGCCTGATAAGACATAATAGGTCTTTCTTCGCCATCACATCGATGGTAATCACATTTTAGCATTAATAGTTTTAGCATAACTCCTAGAACCATGGATTAAAAAATCATACAAACCAGTAAAACTACTCATATATCGAGGTCTTCTCATATCTCTTTTTCAATGGCCAGAGATAGACCGCCCAGATTGCGTTCATGGCCGCAAAGATCATCGGGAATATCGTCAGATACAACACGAAGGTTGATGATACGCTCTTTTCCAAAGTATAGGTCACATTTGCTGTCTGGCCTTTAGCATCGATGTATAAAACATAGTCGCCGTAGGGGAGGAAATCGTCCCTTTTATAATTCAACCTCAAAATATCCTTGCTCTCATTCTCATATATGTTCAGCCTCTTGCTATAATATTGATTTTCGTAGTCGTCCTTGTGCAGAATGTACACATCCAAGAGGAGGTTATCATCCGATGTGAGGGTAATGGACATTAATCCGGTTACAGCAAATGAATCCTGAGCCGAAAATTCAATATTTTTTACACCATAAACGGTTTCCGTTTTCGTGTCGTCTATGCTTTCGTCCATTATGGGGGTCATGATATTTATGATGACTATTACGACAATCGCCATTATTATAATGACAATGCCCATCCTGATATAATCTTTGGCCGAGAGGAATTTTTCGCTGTCACTCTTCGCCATTCTCATGCCAAAGAATTTGAAAAAGAAGCTTTCGGCATTTACTATCAAAAGCATCACCGCTATAATAATAATATAGAGGGCAAAAGGTAGATAAAGGGGATCAAAGCCCGCGTCAGGCGTTAACATCGTTAATATTACGAGAATGATGACTGTGAGCACAGCTTGAGTTATGTAGACGAACATCCTGACCTTTTTCATTCTTCCCGCTCGGTAGGTGCTCAACAAAATCTCGCGGGGATCTGGCATATCATATTCCACCTTTTTATCGTGTTGGGTTTTTCATATTCGCGGTGAATTCAAATCTTCAAGGGATTATATCTGTCGATATATGAG
>JAZGAR010000333.1:0-4035 GCA_036475875.1 Thermoplasmata archaeon | reverse complement strand
TACGGCTCCGATGCGGTGATGGATCTGAGCATCGGCGGTGATCTAAACGAGATAAGAAGAAAGCTCATCGAGGTTGTTGACAAGCCCTTTGGGACCGTGCCTATCTATCAGGCCGGTATCGAGGCGGTGAAGAAGAGAGGCACTGTTGTGGACATGAGCGAAGACGACATGTTCAACGCCTTCGAAAAGCATGCAAAGGACGGTGTGGATTTTGTTGTGGCACATTGCGGCATAACATTGGAAAGCGTGAACAGGCTAAAGAAGCAGAACCGCATCGTGGATTTGGTATCACGCGGTGGGTCTTTTCACACAGCCTGGATAATCCACAATCAAAAGGAGAACCCGATCTATGAGAACTACGATTATCTGCTGGAGATGGCTAAGAAGTACGATCTCACTCTGAGTCTCGGGGATGGCATGAGGTCGGGCTGCATCTACGATGCAAACGACCGAGCTAAGATGCAGGAACTGCTCATCATTGGAGAGCTCGTGGAAAGAGCCAGGGAAAAGGGTGTCTCCACCATCGTAGAGGGTCCGGGTCATGTCCCCATGAACCTCATTGAGAGCAATATCAGGATCATGAAATCTGTAACCAAGAACGCTCCTTACTATGTTTTGGGACCACTGGTTACTGACATAGCACCAGGCTATGATCATATCGTGGGAGCGATTGGAGGGGCGATTGCTGGCTATGCCGGAGCAGATTTCCTGTGCTATGTCACACCGTCAGAGCATTTATCTTTGCCTACCGTGGAGGATGTGAGAGAAGGTGTTATCGCGGCACGGATAGCTGCGCACAGTGCTGATCTCGCTCGTGGCCTGGGCTGGGACAAGGATGTTGAAATGGCGAAAGCCAGAAGGGATCTTGACTGGGATTCGATGTTCAAGCTGGTGATCGACCCTGAGAAGGCCAAGGGTTATCGGGACCAGAGAAAACCTACCCATGAGGAATTCTGCTCCATGTGCGGTGATTTATGTGCGATAAAGCTGCCTAGAAAGTATTTGAGGGGGGAGGAGTGAACGGGGTTTTACCACTCACCCGAAATAGGCTCCACCCAGATGCAGAACGAAGGGGGTTCTGGGTCTGTTTTGATTTCTGATGGTAAGTTCAGTTCCTTGATCTCGTGAAGGTCCGAAAGGTCATTCATTTTCAGATAGTCAGAAGAGAGCGTGTAGATTGTATCCTGGATGTAAAAGGATCTTTTTATTGCGTTGGAGTAATAATAGTAATAGTAGTTACCTGTCTGTTCATCTGAATCATGGTGATGATCTATCGTACCTTTCAAAATGAAACCTTCCTCAAGTGAGATGTCGAAGACATATGCACCTCGGTATGTGTAATTGAGGCTGATTGGTAGGACTAGTAGATTCTTCTCCCTTGAGAACATGAAGGCATGGGGATCGTTTTGGGCAGGGGAGCTTGTGTAACTGTCCCCGATGATGTATTTGTATTTCTCAACTGGATTTTTTACATCCGTGACATCGAAGAGCGAAAGTTTGACCCCAAGGCGGCCCCGACCATCGGTGTTGATTTCCTGGCCGAGCCCGATTACGTGGTTCTCATCGTACGGATGGAGGTAGTTTGAGAAACCCGGGATCTTCAATTCACCCAGAATCTCTGGATTTTCCGGGTCGCTTAGACTGATTACAAAGAATGGATCGATTACCCTGAAGGTCACAAGATATACCCTGTCCTTCACGAACCTAGTGGAATATATGCGCTCGCCAGGAGCGATATTCGATACATTACCTACGATTTTGAGGTCCATATCCAGGACGTATACGCTGTTTGAACTCCTCCACGAGTTTGTGGTCACCCTGAAATAGTCCTGATATTCGTCCATGCAAAACCGGTTTGGAACATATCCTAAAACCTCTCCTTTTGCCTTGTAATTTATGTTTCCGGATAATATGGAGATCCTGTGAATCACGGTCTTTTGGTTTCCTGATATATACTTACTTTCCGTGATGTATATGTTTTTCTGGGACACGAAGATATTGTTCTGCTGATCTAGGAGAATCACCTTTTTGTTAGGTTCTTCTGACGGGTTGAGAACGTTGACCGACAGGATCGTTGTAAGTTGATGACTATAACTTTGCAAGCTCGAATTATCTTGATCCTGGAAATAGTATATTTCGGAGGCCGAGCATGGCAGGTTCCATTTTTGAATGGTGCTATATATGTATTGACTCAAGATGAGGTACAGATGATCCCCTATCATCCTCGACTGTGAGTTCCAGCCATTCCAAAAATGTGCTTTTGAAAGAACAGGCGCCTCTTTATCCGTGATATCGTACAGTTCGATAAAGGTGGATTGATAGGAGAGATAATTGAAATAATAGAAACTTCCAACCTCCAGCGTGATTGTATCTTGAAAATCATCGGAAACACTCGAGGGATCTATTTGCGTGATCTGTCTGCTACCCAGGACCACCAGTGTATCACCAATTAGGTAGATCTCGGATATGCTGCCAGTGGTTTTGATGGTTGAGACCATGCTTGCCTCCTCGGCAGGAAAAACATCAACGACGAAGACTCTCTGTCTGTCCTTTGCAACGATGTAAGCGAACTCGCCATCGTTTTTTATGATATCCCCTTCATCGACACCGTATATCTGGACGTTCGTGGTGGAATAATCCACTGTGGATGCGTAAACTGTATTCATATCATCAAAGTCGAGGGTGACTCCCTCTGAAACTCTGGGCATGGCTCCAATGACTGTAGGAGTGGGCACAAAAGCGCCGGAATAGTACCATCCATAGTTATTTGTACGGTTTTCCAGGTAACTTTTAAATTCATCATATGAAGAAAACCTACCCACTTGCTCTGAGTCATCCCCAACGAATTGGGTTTGGTTTAGAAGATCGTCCATTTGAGGATCGCTCTCATTCATATCCGGATTTTGGATGCTATCCTTCAGGATATCTGAGATCTTGACGAATATAGTCTCATGGTGGTTCTTGATTTTTATAAAATCGGAATCAGACGTTTTTCCATCGAACGATCTTTCCGAATCACCGTTTTTCCGATCCAAGCCTGCAACATCCAAGTTACCCAGGGTCACATTCACCAAAAGCGCAGCAGTCATCAAAACAATTCCCAGCACGATTATCTTCTTGCTCATCATGTTCATCACCTGATCTTTCTTCAGCTAATCTATCCCTCTTGAGTTATTTAACCTTGTTTCGAACATGTTATTGACATGTCGAATTTTTTCGGGATGCATATTCATCAATTACTTCATTCAAGGGATATTAAAAAGTATTTTTGGCACGTTCGTCAAAATGTTGACACGTTCATCAAAATATGCTTTGGGGGCAGATTAGGCCTTTTCATTCACATTCTTGCTTTACATTTATATAATCCGGATTCATTTCGGGTCAGGTATGTTCCTTTTTGGGCACATCGGGATGACCATTGGTATCGTGTACCTGCTCGTCTGGATGATACACAACAAAATTGGAAACGACGGCGCTAACCAGATTTCTGTTTCGAACATCGATTTCAGGATGGTGGCAATAGCGGCCATGGTACCTGATATCATCGATAAGGTCGTGGGAATGATAATCCTGAAGGAAGAAATTTCCAATGGCAGACTTTTCACGCATTCCAGTGTGATCATCGGGATAATTTCCATTTGTTTATTTGTTGTGGCCAGGGTAAAATTAAGCCATCGTCTCAAGATTTTATACTGCGTCTCACCACTTTGGATTCATTTGTTACTGGATAGGATGTGGGAAGAGCCACATACATTTTTCTGGCCGATTTTTGGCACGAGTTTCCCAAGGCTCGACATCGAATTCTCAGATTATTTCTCCATCCTACTGTCAAATCCCTATGTATTTGTGGGCGAGCTCTTGGGTATTTTAATAATCGTAACCTTATTCATTCGGCACAGATTATTTATCGGCCTACGTTTTTATGATTTTTTGAAGGATGGGAAACTGAAAGTTTATTCCGATTCCTGAGGGAAAAAGGGGTTTCTCAGGTTGGAGATTACGATTTCCCCCAAGGTTCAATCATGTATCCTTTTC
>JAZGAR010000332.1:0-2991 GCA_036475875.1 Thermoplasmata archaeon | reverse complement strand
TGCCTGTACGCCCACCATACGAGGAAGTCTATCCGCGAGCCCCAGTTCCTTAAGCTCCTTATATCCCTTGTAGATTCCTGCCAGCAGAGGCCCTGCCCCAATAGGGACTACAATCCAGTCTGGCGCTCCTCCGAGCTCTAGGTATAGCTCATAGGCTACCGTTTTATCACCTTCTGTGGCAAAAGGATTCAAAAAAGTGGAGGTTAAGTTGACCCACCCATATTCTCGAGAAAGCTCCCTGGCAAGACTGAAGCAGTCACTGTAGATACCCTTTATTTTGACGAGGAGTGCTCCCGAGCACACAATCGACAAGAGCTTGTTTCTGGGTGCAGTGGAAGGAACAATAATTATCGCCTTCATTCCGGCCTTTGCCGCATAGGTGGCAACCGCAACTCCTCCATTCCCAGTGGAAGAAGTTATGACCGCATTTCCCCCTTCCTCCTTTGCTTTAGAAATGGCACAGGATGTGGGTCTATCTTTGAACGAACCGGTAGGATTTCTGGTTTCATCTTTGAGATAGAAATCGGCAAGACTTATCAGTCCAGCCAGCCTCTCGCACCGAAAGAGCGGGGTGCCACCTTCTCTCAAAGTTACAATACTTTCTTTCTTTTTTATGGGAAGGAAATCCCGAAATTTCCACATTCCTTCATCTTTTTTTGTGCTAAGGCGTGAGCCAATTCCCTTCTTTTTCATGGCCTCATAATCATAGTCAACATCCAGGATCCCTCCACATTTTGAGCAGCTATATCTTGTGAGGAGAGGATATTCCTTTCCACATCTCAAGCATTTGAGTTTTTTAGCGAACATCTCTTATCCTTGTGGGCCAGTTGATCCTTTTCCGTAGGCCTTTGCAAATCTCAAGCTGCAACAAGAGGAGATGCAAAAATATGAGGCATTGCTTAGAAAATAATGAAAGCCAAAGACCCTGGTGATAGAGAGCCGGTTGTAACAAATATCACCAAGGGGAGTCGAAAAACTAACAACCAAGTGACACCCAGATCGCAGTTCAAAAAGTGGGAAATTCTCAGACAGCAGAGCCAGGCAACAGAATCTATCTCAACGATTCGAGAATATCAATCACTATCCGAGTGTGCGCGCTCCAGACCTGTCAGAGTGTCTTCATATTCTGCATTTATTGTAGTGTCAAACTTGGCAAACTCAGGCCAGGAGACTCAGCGACTCGCGGAGAAGAAAAACAAAAATTCGAGCTATCTTTTTCTTCATAGCTTCTCTATGGTCCCAGCTCCTGTAATCATACTTACAACTTCATCTGCAGTTGTCTCGTGGGCTTTCACCACACCGACTTTTTCCCCTCTTCTCAAAACCATAATTCTGTCAACAACACTGAAAATATGTTGAAGATTGTGACTTATGATTATGATTGAAAACCCATACTCCTTGAGCCTGTTTATTACATTCAAAACACTCCTTGATTCTTTTACTCCAAGAGCAGAGGTGGGCTCATCCAAAACGATTATTTTCTTGCTCCAATAGATAACCCTCGCAAAAGGAATTATTTGTCGCTGCCCACCAGAAAGATATCTTACCTGAGTACGCAGATCTTTTACATCGACTTTTAGCTTTTGTAGCAGTTTGATGGAGTTTTGGCGCATTTCCCTGAAATTCAAGAACCCAAAAACCGAGCCCATTGCTCCTTTATACCTTATTTCACGACCCAAGAATATATTCAAAGGGAGATCAAGCGAATCTACCAAAGCAAGATCTTGATAAACCGTTTCGATGCCCAGCATCATTGCATCTTTGGGATTATCAATTTCCACTTTTTGTCCTTTGAGGTAGATCTCCCCTGAATCCTTCTGATAAACCCCCGAAATTATCTTTATTAAAGTCGATTTTCCAGCTCCGTTGTCTCCCACGATTCCTAGAACCTCTCCTTTCCTCAGTTCCATATTAACGTCATTTAGGGCAACTACCCCACCAAAACGTTTTGAGATACCTTTAAGTTGAAGTATTGGAGTTTTTTCTGCCATTTTTGAATTCTCCGACTCTGTCTGACTCAACCAATGGACTCGTCCGGGGGAGATACTTCACCCCTCATCGGCCTATCGACCCGCTCCCCCAAAGATAATCAAGGAAAGTCCTTTTTTGTTCCTTGGTCATGAAAAATCGCAGGAGACCACTTTTCGTAAGAGACGTTTACGTGCAACTTATCACAGCTCAAAAATTCTGTCAATTTGACACGTTTGACGTGTTGAGCTTTCTTTTGAAAGACCCCTGAGAAAAGCCGCAATACTTTAATCACCTTTCTTTATGCATGATATTGTCGATGAAAACAATAGCAACAATCATAAAACCTCTAAAAACATGTAGTAAAAAGGGAGACAAATCGGTAAAGGCCAGGCCATTTGTTAGGACCCCTATTATTATCGCTCCCAGTAGAGTTCCTAGTATGTTTCCTTCTCCGCCCCTCAAACTTGTACCACCAATAATCACTGCAGTGATTACGTCAAATTCCAAACCTAACCCAGCCCAAGGCTGAGCTGAAGCCAGTCTCCCTACTGTTATTATAGAACCAATTCCTACCAAAGCGCCGGTCAGTATGTAAGCGCTCATAGTCACCAGGTTCGCGTTTATCCCCAATGCTCTTGCTGTCAGCCTATTCCCTCCTACCGCATATACCTTTAAGCCATACGACGTTCCACTAAGTATCAAATGAAAGATTATATAAGAAGCTACAAGAAAGATTCCCACAACAGGAATCGCACCAAGTTGGCTTTGACCTAACCAATCAAAAGGATTATCTGTGACATTTATTGAAACCGCATTTAGAATACCTAGAGCTAAACCTCTTGCTATACACATTGTACCTAAAGTCATAATGAGAGGATTAATATTAATTCGACCTATAACTACTCCATTCAATAATCCAATAGCAGAACAACTCAATATTGTTGCAATCATGCCAACATAAGGGTTTCCAGTTAAGTTCATGACTACGACACCGATAGCTCCGCCGAAGGCTATGTTTGA
>JAZGAR010000331.1:0-3476 GCA_036475875.1 Thermoplasmata archaeon | reverse complement strand
GAACCCCTGAAGAGCCGGAATCTGGTTGGAGATCCCGCGTTCTGCATCCATTCCATTGATGAGATATTCGAGTCTATAATTGACAATTATACCGCTGTCCAGTGGTACGATGCCGCAGACGGAAATGATCCCTGGAAGCATTACAATAAAAACAAGCCCCAAGGCCTAAATGATTTGACTTACATTACCAATTCTCGCGGATACTGGGTATACGTCAAAGAGGACTGTGTCTGGGAGGTAAACAACTTCTAAATTTTTCAGGCAAAAATAACCACCACAACAAAATTATTAAACAACCATACATTTACGTCCGGCGATGATAAGATGAACGCAGTGATTCTCGCAGGTGGCCTTGGCACGAGACTGAGACCACTGACCTACACCACACCAAAACCTCTGCTCCCCATCATGAACGTGCCCATGGTAGAACGACTCATAAAAACTCTGCCTGAGGATATAGACAAAGTCGTGCTTGCAGTGAGTTATATGTTCGACAGGCTCAAGGAATATTTCGAAGAGCATGATGTTGGGTGTGAGGTCGTGCTGGTGGAGGAAAAGGAAGCTTTGGGAACAGGAGGGGCGATACAGAACGTGGAAGTTAACCTTGACAAAACTTTCCTTGTCTTCAATGGAGATGTGATATCCTCTTTGGATATCCAAGCCATAAGAGATCTTCATCAGGAAAAGGGAGGGATAGGCACGATAGCGATGTGGGAAGTGGAAGACCCAACACGATACGGTATTATAGGCTTCGATGCGAATTTGAGAATCACAAGGTTTCTTGAGAAGCCAAAACCCGAGGAAGTCTTTTCCAATTGGATAAATGCTGGTGTTTATGTGCTCGAACCAGAAATCCTTGACCTCATCGAGCCGCAAACAAAAACCTCAATAGAGAAGGAGATATTTCCACCTCTTGCCGCAGAAGGAAGTCTTTTCGGATTCAAATTCCACGGGTACTGGGTTGATGCAGGAACGCCTGAGGCTTACCTCAAAGCGCACAGGATACTAATGGATGAGAGAGAATCTAAAAAAAGACCCGATTCTAAAATAAAGGCGAAAATCGAACAACCGATTATCATAGGCGAGAACTGTAGCTTGGCTGGTAAATCAGAAGTGGGTCCATATGCCTGCTTAGGTGATGGTGTTGAGGTGCTCGGGGGCACGAAAATATCCGATAGCGTTATTTTAGGTGATAATCGTATAGGGAAGAACAACATCATAAAAGATTGTATTATTGGTTATGGATGCACTATCGAAGATGATGTGAACCTTGGAAAGGGGTCAGTGATAGGCGATAATAAGGTTTTGAAGAAAGGAATGGATATCCCGGCATATTCGAAGATCGGCGGAAAGTGAAGGAGATTTTATGGTGGAGGTTTCGGTTGTAAAATGCCTTAGCTATGACAATGCTGAATATGGGGTTAAAAAATCCATAGAACTCATTGGTGGCATTGATTCTTTCATCAAACCTCGGGATAAGGTTCTCCTAAAACCCAATCTTCTCACATCCAAGCCTCCCGAAAAGGCGATCACAACTCATCCGAAGATAATAGAGGCAATGATAAAAATCGTCCACGCGGCAAAAGGCGAAGTTCTATTAGGTGACAGTTCAGGGGGCAGGGGCCTAACCGAAGCCGCCTTTGAGATCTCAGGTATTAAGAAGGTGGCAGAAGAACTCGGTGTAAAGTGGATAAATTTCGATTTGGCCGGCACATATTCACTAAAAATACCCAATGGAAAGGTGTTGAATGAGATACCCATCGCAAAACCAGTTATGGATGCCGACATTGTTATTTCGATGCCGAAATTGAAGACACATGCCCTCACGCTTTACACTGGCGCGATCAAGAATATGTTTGGCGCCATACCCGGGGGAAACAAATCACTGATACACGCCATCACAAGCAGTTCAGAACGATTCTCCGAGGCCTTAATTGATATCTACTCCGTCGTACCTATGCACCTTTCGGTGATGGACGGCATAGTGGGAATGGAGGGACTGGGCCCGCATATGGGTAAACCGAAACGAAGCGGTGTGGTTCTTGCAAGCAAGGACCCTCTGGCCTTGGATGCCGTTTCAAGCGCGATTATGGGCTTTATTCCCTCTGAAATTCCTATGCTGAGAATCGCAGAAAAAAGAGGATTGGGAACAATTGACCTGGAAAAAATCACCGTTTTAGGCGAGAGCACAGAGAAGGTAAAAATACCGTTCAAAAAACCTTATAGGCTCCAAAAGGGCTTGATGTTTCTCCCAGCCGGTTTTAGAAATCTTTTTGTGGAAACTCCCAGGCTACCCTTTCCCAACAAAAAGAAATGTACCGAATGTAAAATATGCGAGGAGAATTGTCCGGTCTCTGCCATTAAAATTTCAGATGGACCTAACTTCGATTATGACAAATGTATCCGATGCTACGTCTGCCATGAACTGTGCCCTGAAGGTGGAATAAAGCTAAAGAAATCTTTATTGCACAGAAACTTATTTAGAACCGAAGAAAATAGGTGAGGAAAATTGCCCAGGTTGTTTGGCACAAACGGTATTAGAGGCGTTGTAAACGAGGATATGAATGTCCAGTTGGCCTCAAACCTAGGTATGGCAATAGGCACATACCTCAGTGGAGGTAGGGTGGCCATTGGTACAGACACGAGAACATCCAATGAGATGATGAAGAGCGCTGTTATATCAGGGTTGTTATCTTGTGGCTCGAGAATTGTTGATCTGTGCATCGTCCCCACACCGGTTCTTCAATATCATGTGAAGCACTCAGAAACGCAGCACGGGGTGGTGATAACAGCATCACATAACCCCCCGAGGTTCAACGGGATCAAGTGCATTGATGGCGATGGAACCGAGTTATCAAGGGAGAAGGAGGAAAAATTAGAGGATATCTATTTCAGCAAGGCTTTCAGGAAGGTTCCTTGGGATAGGATAGGCGTTATAAAGCGAGAGGGAAATGCAATAGAGCATTACATCAAAGGCGTGATAAGACATATCGATGTTAATGCGGTGAGTAAGGCACAACTCAAGGTGGTTCTGGACTGCGGCAACGGAGCTGGAAGTCTGGTTTCACCCGTGCTCCTTGAAAGGATAGGATGCAAGGTTGTGACTTTGAATGCACACCCTCGTGGCACCTTTCCTGGCCACGAATCGGAACCTACACCCGAGAACCTTAAAGACCTCCTTAAAGCCACTCTCAATTTCGGTGCTGATATTGGGATAGCCCATGACGGCGATTCGGACAGAACCATCTTCATCGATGAGAAAGGTAATTATCTGTATGGTGACAGGATATTGGCCTTGGTGGCGAGAGAGATGCTGCGCGAGAGCAATGGCGGACTGATTGTAACCACTGTTGCTTCATCTTTGGCCATGGGAGATGTTACAAGAGATAACAATGGCAAGATAATCTTCACGAAAGTCGGCTCTCCCATCGTGGCTAGGAAGATGATGGAAACCAAGGCCCTCTTCGGCGGAGAGG
>JAZGAR010000330.1:0-2235 GCA_036475875.1 Thermoplasmata archaeon | reverse complement strand
AGATAAAAGCAGCGATCATGGGTATACTATGCGACAGGAGCACTGTTGCACTAACACCATATATATTGATCGATAAAAAATCGAGACCCACGTCCGTTTTTGCAAAGAAGTTCGGAGAATTGGCTTTCACGCATGGTGGAAGACCTACTGGTTCAAGTATGTTCTCAGGTTCCTATCTAAAACGGTTTTACGGTGAGGGTATAAACACGATACTCGATATAAAGTCGGCTATCGACCCGCACGATATCATGAATCCGGATAGGTTGAGGTGAGGATTTAGCTTTTGTTGGGATAAAAAGTGGATAATTATTTATTTGTTGGGGGCGTATGACTATGGGGATGAATACCAGAAGGTCCTTTTTGAACCAAGAGATGAACTGTGCGATAAGCGAACCAACAAATAGGAGATTCGATCTAAGCATCGTAAAGATAGTCTCCGTTTCAATGCTTTTCGTGCTTTTAATCCCGGTTATGGCTTTCAGTGCCATGGCAGAGCCGATAATGTACAGGCATCATATTATCATGATACAGGGTGACAACCCCGGGACGACAGAAATTGAGCTAGAGTATGAGATAATGGCTGTAGAGCGTTTCTTTTTTTTGATACCATGGAACGAGTCCAGGGTTGAGGTGTCTGTGCCTTTAAACGCAATACATGAGAGCATCGATCTCGATCACGTTGTTGATGGCGGTTCTATGGGCTATATCCCCGGTGAATACAGCACATTTTGGAACCCCAACAACCCTCCGTTCAAAGAGCTCAAGGACATGGAAGGAATGAGCTGCTGCATCGCAAACAAATATGTGTGGGTATTTCCAGGAGGTGCTGATAGAAATTTCACGGTTTCCACCCTTGTGGATACAGATTCTGAGTTCAATCAGTCCTTTGATCGATTAAGGTCCGATGATGCTTGGAATTTTTCTGTTTCGGGTATGAGATTGAAACTGGGCAAGGCCTTTGGTGACTACATCTCCATCCCTATCGAGATGGGTGTCAACATAACGAAGGTAGAAATGACATGGAATGTGTCGATGCATGAAGAAAACATCACTTTTTATATTTCTAACAACAACGGCACGGATTGGATGGACATGAAGGGGCACGAAGGCGAAGAAATGAATTTCACAGCGCAAGGCAACGAGCTGATAATGAAGATCAACATGACGCAGAACATAGGAGAGAACAACACGCCAGTCTTGAATGGTTTGTGGATCAACGTGACCTACACCCCTTTGTACAATGACATCATTCTACAGCTCAATTATGTGGTTGAGAGAGAATCCAACAAATTCGAGTTTATATTGGACCTTTATGAAGATGACGCGAATTTTGTGACACCTCATACGATAATATACATAAACAAGGATCACACTCTGGATTCCAGTGGCATTCCGCTGGAGCTCTTCGAATCCCAGACAGAATTTCCTGATAAGAGCGCTTATACATTCATGAGCGGGAGTTTCACACCAGAAGCGAAGATAACCATTCAAAGTATTGAGGAAGAACAATTCCCCTGGGTCCTCATTTTAGCATTGATTGCAATCGTTCTCATCATAAGCATCTTGCTTATAGGCGGAGTGAGGAAAAAGGAGATCAGCGAGCCTTCATTGGCTCAGGATACCGTGGCCCAGGACGAGGAAATGGAGAAACTCAAACACAAGAAGGAAGGGCTGCTTAAAGCCATAAAGAAGCTGGACACGGACTTCGAGGAAGGTCTATTGGATGAGGAAGTGTATAAAGAACTGAAAAGCAGCTATAAGAGTAAGGCGGTTGATGTGATGAAACAAATGGATGCCTTGGTGGTGAGTGCTGCAAGTGTTGCTAAGGCACCGATATTATCCCAGGAAAAAGAAGCTCTCTTACAGAAAAAGGAGAAGATCCTCAAGAGCATCAAGAAGCTTGATAACGATTTCAACGATGGCTTATTGGATGAGGATGTTTACAAGGAACTGAGGCAAAGCTACAAAGAAAAAGCCGTCGAAGTTATGAAGGAACTCGAAGAAAACCGATGAAAGATAAAGGTGTCTTTAAGAAGCAATTATATCGCATCGATCAGGGTAAGTTACAATTCGCGAGCTTATGAATTACTCCGCTCGGCAACCCATTCTGTAGGCCCTCGTATAGACATTGACGATTTTCGTATAAAAACCCCATAAAGATTACAGTTTTCATTCTTGACGTTGCGAAAACAATTTATCTCGAACAAAAATTAATAAGTGCCATGCCATTACACC
>JAZGAR010000329.1:0-5003 GCA_036475875.1 Thermoplasmata archaeon | reverse complement strand
GTCGGCATCTATGCGTATAGTTAATTTACATGTTTCGTGCAATTGACTTATGTTAGATTAATATCAATTGCACTTAAACCCGACACTTCTATTTCCCGTCTAATCCCCTTTTGGATTCACTGTTTCGGTCTCTACCATCAATACTACGGTTTTTTCCTTGGCCCTGGTTTTATGTTCAACCCCCCTAGGAACCGTGTATGCTTGATTTTGATTTATTTCAATTGTACCGTCCTTTAGATCCAAAAGTAGTTTTCCAGATATCACATAGAAGAATTCATCTTCGTTATCGTGATGATGCCAATGAAATTCACCGTCGAAAATTCCAAGCCGGACCAGAGAATCATTCACTTGACTTAGGTTTGTATTGTACCATTTTTCCGAACATGTTTCGACGATGCTTGGTATGTCAATAATCTTCGACTGGCCAATTTTTTTACTCAAGGCGAATCACCCCGTTTAATTCAAATATGGATTTAAAGACGAGTAAACGCTAATCATTTATATGCTCTTCGGAGGTTCTTTTGGTTCCATATAATGAGGAGGTAGGTGGTAGATTCAAAATAAGATGATTTAAGGCGATATACTACAACTTATCAATTGGTGTTACCCACCTCGTGTAGTGACACATTTATTAATACTCGACATTGGATATAATGGTCATAATAAAATTCCATCATAAAGAAAAATACCCGAGGTGATCTTGTGAAGAAAAAGGTGATCGTGTATTCGGATTACATCTGCCCTTTTTGTTACATAGGGAAGAATAGGATCGACAGAATAAAAAAAGAATTTGGTGTGGAAGTGGAATGGAGAGGGCTTGAAATCCATCCGGAAACTCCCAAAGAGGGGCAGACTTTGGAAGATATGGGTGTTAACCCACACTATGTCGAAATGGTGAGGGAGCATGTAAAGAGACTGGCAAAGGAGGAAAACTTGGACCTAAAACCACATACCAGGATTTCCAATTCCAAGATGGCCCTTCAGCTTGCTGAGTTCGCCAAAGAAAATGAAAAATTCGATGAATACCATGACGAGGTTTTCAAGGCGTATTGGATGGATGTGAGGGACATAGGAAATCCCGATATTTTATTCGATATCATCCAAAAGATCGGTCTTGATCCAAACGAAGCGAGGAATTTTTTAGAGGGAGGAAAAGCCGCCCAGAAGATGGGAGAGTTTCTAAGTGAGGCAAAAGCCCTTGGAATAGACGGTGTTCCCACATTTCTTATCGGCAGTAAAATAGTGGAAGGCGCTCAGCCATACGAAGTGATCAAAAGAGCGGTGAATCAGAGGATAAGGTGATCCTCCAATGGAACTGATTGGCAGACCTGAAGAAATCATGGAGGGCATATATCCTTCATGCGACGATTCTTTAATTTTCATGTTAAAACTTTGACTCAGAATAAATAAAAAATTAGAATGAATTTCCACCTAAACTACCGAATATCAAGCAGCGAATATAAGAAAGAAAGCGATTTCTCGCCCTCATTTCCTTTGAAATTTGACCTCTTGTCTGGGACCCTTTCCCGCCAAACGCTTTCTTCGAGATCTCAGCAGTTGGCAGGGTATTGCTACAGCAGGCCTTTTTTGTCTGTAGTATATTGCCCATTTTGGGGACCCTTGCTTGTGCAGGATCACCCACTTGTCTGTTACTTCTGCTTTACCCCAATTGCAAAGGTCTGGTTCAAAACTCCTTATCTTTACTTTTCTCAGATATGAAACCATTTTCAAACACCTCACTGCGGAAGTGTATCTTACCCTTTATATACCCTTTCTCACACTTTTCATCGGTAATTATCACACTAATAAAAGTATATAAACTCAGGTAAGATTTTTATTACAGTATAATATCGACTTTTATATCCCATCCAGAGCATTTATATCAACCTATTATCTGATTAACAGTGGTCTTAAACATAATCGTCCCGATTCTAGAGACTGTTTCCAAATTACAACGAGTTAGACCAAAAATGAATATCTATGATAATTTAACTTGATAATATTATTTTGCATCGATCTTCAAGGGTTTAATGGTAAAAGCCGCTATCGAGGATCAAAACTGCACTTAACTGTCCATTTTGGAACAAAGCATATACTGGATCGAGTGAAAAATTTGTTGGGCAAATACATTCTATTACCAAGAAGGTTACCTCTGATGTGGCAAATACGGAAGCAGTGCCTGAACGAAAGCAGGCAGATGTCTCGTCTGCATCAATATCTTACCTGGGCCAACCAAATCGGAGACAAGCCCCTCTCCGCTCAGTATCGTGGACTTCCATCCGCCGACCCTGCGCACCGAGAACTGCATATTGTCCGGAAACGCGACCAGATGACCTGTATCCACTGAAAGTACTTCCCCCTGCCTCAGATTCATCTCGATGATGCCTCCAAAGGAGGAAACCCACACATTTCCTGGGCCCGAAGCATGGAGCATGACGAAGTCCTTCTCTGAAAGAAAGCCTTTTAAGCCCTGCCATTTTGTGTCCAGATTGACCGGTGGCGAGGACGCAAGGTATGCTCCGCTCTGGAGTATCATCGGTTGTCTGGAAACATCAATAACCCTGATGTCACCCATGGTCGGTCCTACCAAAGCCAGTTCGCCCGGACCTTGGGTTGCTGTGAAGGTGTTCACAAAGAAGGACTCACCACCTAGGGCGGAGGTCATTATACCCTTTAAGATGCCGCCTTTCCTTCCATGTGTTTTGATTTCTATTGTCCTGTGCATATACATCATCGCACCCTTCTCACCCACTACACTTTGCCCCTGTTTCAGGTAGAACACGAGGGCAGTGAAAGATGGAGAATGCACGGTCTCATACTCTAAATCTCCTGGATTTGGACCTTGCGAAGGGCCTGCATTTGGGTTTTGGGGTCGTGGGACTTGCTGTTGGGGTTGTGGGACTTGCTGTTGGGGTTGCGAGAATTGCTGTTGGGATTGTGGGACTTGCTGTTGAGGTTGTACTTGATCGTCCCCTTGATATTGCCCACAACCATAACAAAACCACTGGCTATACTGCTCAACAAATCTCATTTGACTTTGGCATCTTGGACATGTGCTCGTTTTATCACCTTATTTGATAATCGCATGTTTTATATTGGAAACCCAAAAAAATGGGGCGAAATCAATACACGGCTTCGAGGTAATACTATTACACCTTTATATTCCTATCTACAACATTATCATAACTAAAATTCTTCTTGGGAATCCTTAAAATATGGCTTGAATTGGCAAGAAAAAAGAAATTTGAGGAGCAATAAAATCAGGACCCCAAAACCTTTTTCTCTTCCCACAGCATCCCTACAAGCAGAGGCAAACGATGAGGAACAAGAAGATAGTGATCACAGGCGGTGCAGGTTTCATAGGGTCGAACATGGCGAATGCGCTTTGTGATGATAATGAAGTCGTGATATTGGATGATTTCTTAACAGGTAAAATGGAGAATATCGAGACCCTTATAAAAAACGAACTCGTTACCCTTGTAAAAGGCAGTGTAACAGAACCTGAACAACTAAAAAGAACATTTGAAGGTGCAGAATATGTTTTCCATCTCGCAGCCATCCCGAGTGTTGCTAAAAGCATAAACGACCCCGCACTAACGACAGAGGTTAACCTTACTGGCACGATGAATGTGCTCATCGCATCCTTGGAGACGGAGGTGAAAAAGGTTGTAATTGCCTCCTCCGCATCTGTTTATGGCAACATATCAACCCTGCCGCTCACAGAGGACATGCGAACCTATCCTGAATCACCTTACGGAGCCCAGAAATTGGGCGGGGAACATTATTGCAGGGTATTTAACGAGATTTTTGGCATTGCAACCACCTCGCTTCGATATTTCAACGTTTACGGCCCGAATCAGGATCCTGGTTCCGAGTATTCCCCCGTTATCCCGAAATTCATATCCAACATAGCCAAAAACACACCCCCTACCATCTTTGGCCATGGAGATCAAACCAGAGATTTCATTTTTGTGGAGGATGTGGTGCATGCCAACATCTTGGCCGCAAAGAATACCACTTCAGATGGAAAGGTAATGAACATCGCGTGCGGTCAGGAAACTTCCATCAACCATCTTGCCTCAAAGATAGTAGAGCTTATGGGAAAAGAAATCGAACCCGTACATGCAGAGGCTAGAGACGGAGAGATCTTGCGTTCCTTAGCGGATATTTCCAAGGCAAAACACCTCTTGAAGTTTGAGCCGGGATTTTCTTTGGAAGAGGGGTTGAAGATGACTATCGAGCATTTTATGGGAAAAATATAGCCCTATGGCAAATCAATGCCTGATTGTTCGGTCCCTTCCTCGTGGTTGCCGTCAGCCAGTGCAGATTCCTTCTTGGGTTCCCCTCCTACTTTTTGAACATGTCCTTCTTCATGTCTCCCCTCAGCCTCGGAAGATCGCTTTTCATCGAACCTTTCCTCAGCCTTTTGGGCATGCTCTTTCTCTGCCACCATTTCATCCCTTTCTTCTTTTTCGCTTTCCTCTTTGGTTTTAGGCACAAGCAACCTGAACATCACACCCCAGAATATTCCTACCCAGAGCATGAAAATGAAAATGCCGAGGTTCGCATGTGTCCATTTCAAGGCTTCGTTGCCATAATAGCTCCCTACAGCGATGATAATGGTCATTCTGAGTATGTTCGCAAACCAGGATGTAAACACACCCAAGGTCAAGAGACTTGCAACCCTGATATCCAATCGCCTATACTCTATTAAAATGAAGGCTATAAAACCGGATATAAATATGGTAACAGAGTACAGGCCTGTGCAGGATAGGCCGATCCCCACCGAACTCCAAGGTTGGTTCGCAACATCACCAAGATTTTTGTACACTACCCAAATACCGCCAGTGGTCAAATTAATACCATTGGCTATTTGCTGTGGCGGTACCGAATGAGTAGAAGATGCGATGCCTATAAAATTCAACAAATCCGAGGTGGGTTGGGCAAGGAGATAGAAAATGAAAGGTGAATTGGAGTTCTCCTGGCGAGGACCAGAGATTAGG
>JAZGAR010000328.1:0-6314 GCA_036475875.1 Thermoplasmata archaeon | reverse complement strand
CTCATATTGCAATAAGTGAGAAAGATAGAAAGAAAGAACCTGAACACCCCTTGATAGATGCTGACTTGATAGAAATCTTTAATGCCGCATCAAAAGAGATCTTTGGAATAAAACGCGGGATAGTGGTGGAGTATTATCCATATACCACTTTAAAGAATACGATTCGGAGGCGGGACGGTGTTCTTTACGTGCGGCTGAGCGATGTTTTGAGGAATGCACCCAATAAGGTGAAGGAGGCGATAGCAGCGATTCTATTATGTAAAATCAAAGGCATCAAACCGCATCCGAAACACACCGATATTTACCAGAAATACACAGCTTCGGAAGAGACCAAGGAAGTTGTTTATAACATACGGCAGAAACGGAGCATGAAGATCGTTACCGGGCCAAATGGCGATTATTATGATCTAGAGGAGAGTTTCGACAGGATGAACAGAACCTACTTTAACGGTAAGTTGGACAGGCCTGTCCTGACATGGAGCGAGAAGAAGACCGTGCGCAGGTTCGGCCATCATGATGAGGCAATGAATACGGTCGTGATAAGTAAGACTTTGGATGACGAAACTGTGCCGCGTTTCGTGCTCGACTATATTATGTATCATGAGTTACTTCATATAGAACACGGAACTACATATGCAAAAGGAAGGAGAAGAGTTCACACAAGGGCGTTCAAACAGGATGAAGAAAAATTTGAGCGATTCATAGAGGCAAAAAGATGGCTGGATCGGAGAAGTAAGAGCGATATTGAAAGGAGACGTGATAGTATCAAAAGAGAGAAGGAAACGAAAGTTTACACAAGGCCTGAGGATATGAATACATTATTCGGCAGGGATCATGGGGAAGCCCATGTCATAACCGGGAATGAAGACGAATATTCAGGCTTGCTGTCTGCCATTGAGAGCGCTATCTCAGGCTACTATCGGGAAAATACTGCTTTGAAAGATAGAGATGTGATCGCTGCTTTGAAGAACCTGCGCAGAGATCTCACAGGTAAGTATTCCACCGCAAGATATCCCTTTGAACACCGAGTCCAAGATAATATCTGTATGGTTCTTCTCGCGAAGAGCGAATATGGGATGAGAAGAAGCAAGCGTGAGGTAAAGGCATGCCTAAACCATGTATTAAGTTCTGTGAAAAGACATCACAAAATAGATGGAGTCAGAGGATATTTGGATTTTATCGTAGAATATATTTAGAGGTTGTGAGTTATAGCAGGCATAATGAAATAGAGCCTGAGGCATGAGCAGGTGAAATAATAGAAAATGTTAAAATGTGCTAAACCCCTATCAAGTAATCGGGTGTTCGCTTGCCCTCCCTCCTAAAATTCGGCTCAAAATTCAAAGACCAAATCATCCTCTGCGACTACTGCAGATACCATAAATGCGACTGGATAAAGGCGACACCTGAAAAACATCCTGAGATATGCCTGAAGCCAAAATCCATAGTGATTGCTGATGAGTATATATCTAGGCAAGAATTCGAGAGAAGGATAGGGATAGCCAAGAAGATTGGAAATTATCAGTCAGAGAAGAAAAAATGGTGGTTTTCTATCAGGGCAGCTGGGAAATTATCCGGTGATGAGCTTAAGGCCGTTATTGACGAGATAAACAGTTGGAGTGAGAAGAATAATTTTAGATTGACTGATATGATAAGATATGAGGATAGGAAATGGTTTTAGATGGGTAAAGGAGAGCGGTTAATGTAAACTCCATTTGTTATAAAGCCAATTTGTGGTGGAAAAACGTCAATTTATCGTGAAAGACATAATAATTCAATCAACTTATGCGTCTTCCACTAACAGTGCAAGACATGGGAGACTGTCAAAATTTTAGATGAAATTTGTACAAAGGAAACCCTAAAAATTTTGAAAACATCGGGTATGCGGGTAATTCCTTTTTATCTATCTGATGATGAACTTATAGATAAAAGCAAACCGATTGTGAAAAATATCCTATCTGGTGAGTTACTATGGAAAAAAGAGCATTAAGAGAGGCTGAATGCTGGCTTATATGTGCTGAGCGCTCTTTGGAAATTAGTGAATACAGAGAACGATTTGCAGTGGCGGTTGCACAGGCGATCCATTCATTAATCAGAGCAAACGACGCCCTTACATTAAAATATCTACGCAGGCGTGCTGCTCGTCATGAACAAGCGATTACTCTTGTACAGGGAATTTTTAATAACAGTTCTACCTCCTGTGATTCCAAATTCGATTGGAGTATCTGTCCCTTTTGATCTCCTTCGCAAGCTCTATCTCTGTATCAACCAACTCACCTTCCTCCAGTTCTATATTCAGGGATCTCTCAAAACCCTTTGCAAGTGCCAAGCATACATCCTCGAAACTGACCTCTCTTGAAAGCGTTCTGGTTATGCTGGTGACCCTCTCTTTAACGTCCTTTATGAGCTTGTCCTTGATCTTCTCTGAGGGCACCTTCAATATGGAGAACATCTTCTTTACATCTGTATCGATCAACACGGTACCGTGCTGGAGAACGGTCCGATTTCGCCTGGTCTGAGCACTGCCTGATATCTTCTTGTTATTCACGATGATATCGTTTAAGGGCACGAATTCGGCAACGATTCCCAACGCGCTCAATCCCTCGATTATTCCCTGACATAGAACCCTATAGGATTCAAGTATGTTATGTGGGATCAAAGGGCTAATTTCGGGTATAGAAAGGCTGTATGTGACCTCAGACTCGTGAAATACCGCGCCACCACCGGTTATCCTCCTGACATAGTCGATGCCGAGATTTTCGCACATCTTTAAGTCCACCTCTTCCTCAAGACCCTGAAAGTATCCTATGGAAACGGCAGGCGGTGACCACCCGTAGAGTCTTATGGTTGGAGGTGAAACCTCTTGACCAACATGAATCATTATCGATTCGTCTAATGCCATGTTCGTGTGCGCATCTTTGTAGCCGGTCAAGAGCAATCTCCATTTCATTTTGCAACCTCCCTGCACTTCATGATAGCATCAACCACCGCTTTAGGAGTGATTCCGAAGGCGATTAAACCATCCCTCGCAAAAAATTTACCCACTGTATCGGTAATGATCTTTCTATTGTAATCCATACCTTTTAACGCGGTTTCCAGATCATCTAGGCTCTCTTCGGGATGGATAAAGAAATCGCCTCTGATATGCACCTTCTCTATCCTCTCCCCTTCGTGCTCAACTGTGACCTTGAGCAGCTTGCCATTGGGGACCTTATGCGTGCATCTCCCCACCTTAACCATCAAATCCCCCCAAACCAACCATGGCCTCCCGAAGGGCTTTTTTATGCTCTTCCTTTGAGGGGGTGCAAGGATAGTTGTACAACGTTCCACCTGGTCTTTCATTATAGTATGGACGATTACAGCCAGGACAGCCGGACGTCTGGAAAGCAGATAGCTGGATTTTATCTTTAAGTTCTTCGAATTTAAATCCAAAACTTGTGATTCTGCCGTTCTCATCGAATATCATGTTCGTAATGAAATCGTTGTAGATAAGGAATCTTGCCATTTGAATCCTCCTGTAATGTTCGATTGCAGGCTGTTTCATTTTTTCAAGGGATGTGCCTTTAATAGGTGTAAAGGCGAACAACGCCGTTGTAACACCAACTTTATGCATCTCTTTTATCACATAAACGGCATCCTTTTCGCTCTCTCCAAGACCGATCATCAGGTGGGTACTTATCTTATTCCTGAATTCCTTTGCAGCTTGTTTTATCAAATACATCTGTAAAAAGAATGAACCCTCTTTTATTTTTGGGTAAATCTTTGGGTTAGCAACATCTATTGGCAGCCCGACAACATCAGCCCCAGCCTCAAATGTTTTTCTTACGGTGCCAATATCATCTGCTTTCAAATCAACGCTTATTGGAAGTGCACACACATCCTTAATCTTCCTCACATACCCCAAAAAATCTTCATGATCCTCCGAATGCACAACCTGAAGGCAGACCCTCTTGAATCTATCCTGTCTCTCTTTCAATGCGGTAAATACATCCTTCTCCTCAAATTCGGGCCAGGATATCCGTGAAAGTAAACTTTGATCTGCGTCGGAAGTTTTGGCCTGTGTGCAGAACTTACAATCGAATATGCATCTTCCGGGAGTCATGAAATGCGCAACAGTTGGTGAAGTATCCATCTTTATATTGGCCAAACCCAACACTCCTGCAGTGCCTGTGGCAACCCTGATCATATGATACAGCACTCCTCGCTCTTGGTAATCTCATATCCCATGCTTTCAGCAAGTTGTCTTGCACCCTTAGAGGGCATGACTATCCTTTCAATACCCATCTTCACACAAAACGCATCCAATTTTTCTCTATAGGAACCGCCAGGCCTCATGCATCCCAGGTAAAGTTCTGTGCCCTTCATCTTTTGTTTGGCATAGGAGATAACATCCTGCACTGCATTCAAATGCGGTGGCTTTATATCTTCAAATTCCGTATCCTGGGTGGGAATGAAGACGTTGAAGACCACAGCTTTTGCGTCAAGCTCCGAAAGTATATCCAAGGCATTGTATTCACCTTTCACGACACCATGATGTAGACCGATTGTGATGTGCAAAAATGTTTTTATCTGTCTTCTTAGAACTTTGTAGCTGTCCACGAAGTCCTTGGTTGTTTTGTTAAGATTGTATATCTCCCTTATCGTGGAATCTTCTCCTATCATATTGAATGATGCCGCATAGATGTAGGGTGAAATCAGGGCGACATCCTCCTTTTTTATCAACCCTGTATGTGCAATCACCTTATGTTTTTTGGATAACTTTTTCAGCATGTCCAAGTGATTTATGAGAGGTACAGTACCTTCGGAATCGCACCCTCCGCTTATGAGGTAACTCTCTACATCCTTTGGGTTTTCCTCATCATCCATTAACAGGCTCTTCATATGCCTGAGGTAATGACCTTTGCAGTGGGCGCAATTAAGGGCGCACGCCTCGCCTGTCACGCTCAAAGGCACGGTTTTTCTCGGATGGACGAACTTTATTTCGGCCATTTCATTCCTCGGCTTCGTACTTGATTATGGGTTTTCTTGAGGCGAGAACACCATCCAATCTTCTTTTGGATGTGGTATGGGGTGCGTTTTTCACAATATCCGGATCACTTTTAGCCTCTTCTGCTATCCTATGCATCGCCTCTGCAAAGGCATCCAAGGTCCCTTTGCTTTCCGTTTCTGTGGGTTCTATCATCATGGCCTCCTTGACAATCAGAGGGAAATAAATTGTAGGGGGATGAAAGCCGTAATCCATGAGGCGTTTTGCGATGTCCATTGTGCTTACACCATTTTTTAGCTGTTTATCCCCAGAAATCACGAATTCATGTTTACATAGGACATCGTAGGGCAATGTATAATCATCCTTCAACTTCTTCATCAAATAGTTCGCGTTTAAAACGGCGTTCTCGGCCACATCCTTCAATCCCTTTCCACCAAGCATTCGAATGTACGCATAAGCCTTGACCATCACCCCGAAATTTCCAAAAAACGGTTTTACCCTCCCTATGGACCTTGGTCTATCATGGTTGAGGGTGTAGGTTTCTTTTCTTTTTTCGATGACAGGCACGGGTAGAAACTCCTCTAAAAATTCCATTACACCCAAGGGTCCGCTGCCTGGTCCTCCACCACCATGGGGTGCTGAGAATGTCTTGTGAAGATTGAGATGCATCATATCAACGCCCATGTCTCTTGGTTTTGTTATTCCGAGCATGGCGTTCATGTTGGCCCCATCCAAATAAACAAGTCCGCCCTGTAAGTGAACCGTCTCACAAATCTCAACTATTCTCCTCTCGAATATGCCCAGGGTGTTGGGGTTGGTGATCATAAGTACGGCAGTGTTTTCATCTGTTCCCCCTTTCAACGCCTCCAAGTCCACATTCCCACTGCCATCTGTCTCTATCTTGACGGTGGAAAAGCCGCAACCAACAGCGCTTGCAGGGTTCGTGCCATGTGCGGAGTCAGGTATTAAAATGTTCTTCCTGTTCTCTCCTTTGCTCGAAAAATAGGCTTTTGCAATCATCAGCCCCGTCAATTCTCCGTGCGCTCCTGCTGCCGGTTGCAGTGTGAAGCTGTCCATACCTGTTACCTCACAAAGGTATTTGGAAAGCTCGTACATAAGCTTGAGCGCAGCCTGGCTAAGCTCTTCTGGTTGATATGGATGTGCATCTCTAAATCCGGGCAATGACGCTATTTTCTCGTTGACCTTTGGGTTGTACTTCATGGTGCACGAGCCCAAAGGATAAAAACCGCTGTCAACCCCGAAATTTTTTCCAGAAAGCTCGGTATAATGCCTTACCACATCCATCTCAGACAGCTCAGGCAGGTTCAGT
>JAZGAR010000327.1:0-3975 GCA_036475875.1 Thermoplasmata archaeon | reverse complement strand
CCTCATGTTATGCCCGTATGAGCTTGAGTCTTAAACATGAGGGGGCCCAGTGCCCAAAACTGAGGGGATTTGTGGGGATGTTTTCCAATTTTCGGCATACAGCTTGGTTTCAGGGGCTCGCAAAAAGGGGCGTGTCGGTGGTTGAAGCTAGGGATGGGGGAACTGCACAGAAGCGGGGGTTGGGGTGAGGAGAGGATGTGGGGTTGAGAGAAAACGGAGATGAAATAAGAGGGATCTAAGTAAGTAGGTTATTCTCTATTATCGTTGTCCTGAGTTGAATTTGGATTAAAGAAAAAAGGAATTTTCATGCATCCACCGAAAGGTTTTTATCCAGAAAAGTTCTATTAGTGTAGGAAGAGCGGGGAACCTGTTGAGAAGAAGGGTTTCTGATGAAGAAATTGGGAGTATATAGTGTTATATTGATAGCTGTTGTCATATCCCAGGTCGGACTATTGACCATTTCCTCACCCTCTCAGGCTTCCAGCACCAACAGGGTCATAATTCTTGTTAATAATAATCTTTACTCAGGAATACAATACAATATCAACCAATATGCATACGATTTAGCAGTTTTAGGCTATACACCAGAGATCGTATCCCAGTCTTGGAGCAGTCCAGAGGAGACGAGGGGATACCTTTCTAAGGAGTACAAAATGGGTTTGGTAGGAGCCGTGATGATAGGAGATATCCCGTCAGCTCTCTATGAGGAGGATGTTCCAGAAGACTTCCTGGACAACCCCCTTACACCACAATCGGAGGTATTTCCAATCGATCTTTTCTACATGGATTTGGATGGAATTTGGCAGGACTCCGATGAAAACGGCATTTACGATGGGCATTCAGGATTGACGGAGCCTGAGATATGGGTAGGAAGAATAACTGCTACAACCTTGAACGGAGATGAGGTTGAGCTCACGAATAGATATTTGGAAAAAGTTCATGATCTTAAAATGGGAGTTTATACTCCAAACGGTCAGGCGCTTCTGTATGTGGATGATGATTGGGTTACAAGTGCTAGTTCCTGGGAGGGCGATCTTAGTTGGCTATATGATGATATAACAACCATACGAAGTACTTCTAGAACAAATGCTGACGATTACAAGAATCAGCTAAATGAAGGATTTGAGTGGATACATGTGGCTGTTCATTCAAGCTATGATTCCCATCACTTCAAAGTCATGAAAGTATGGCAGCTAAAAGAGGTTTCGAGTGATGATGTTAGAAACATTGGACCCGAGGCATACTACTACAATTTGTTCGCATGCTCTGCCGCGGATTATACGAGCAATAACTACATTGCAGGTTGTTACCTCTTTTCAGAATCCAAGGGTGTTGCAGCTATTGGATCCACCAAAACCGGCAGCATGAAACGTTTCGGAGATTTTTATAAGCCACTCGGTGAGGGAGAGAGCATTGGAAATGCATTCCTTAGCTGGTTTAAGATACATGGTGAGAGCGAGCCCGACTGGTACTATGGACTGACAATAATTGGCGATCCAACTATCGTCCCAAAAAATCCGCACATTCCAGATGGCGATGGTGGTGCGGCAAATCTAAAGCCTTTAGTTATAGTCCAGTCTCCGTCCAATAATGAGGTTATTATATCTTCAATAACCATACATGGGACAGCCTTGGATGATAAGGATGTGAAGTCGGTCTGGGTTAAACTCGATTCCAGAGATTGGGATCAGGCCCAAGGAACAGGTACATGGTCATATTATTGGGATATCGAAGGTGAGCCACATGGTTCGCATACCATCTATGTCAGGGCGTTTGATGGTGAGCTGTACTCTGATACAGCTTCCATATCCATAACAATAGGAAATAACTTACTCGATGAAGATGAAGACGAACCGGTACAATCGGATTCAGAGGGAGAAGGTTTTGCAGGGCTGCTAGCAATTCCTCTCATCTTTATGATTATTGGAATCGCAGCTGTGATAACCGTAGTTGTTATCGTATTAATATTGTTAGGGGGTCCCACCAGAATCTAAAAGGGCTATTAATATTCAAATCTACGAGAGCCATAAATGAGTCCTACATTCCGCATTCCCAACAAAAACGGAGCTTGGCGGCGGATAGAGAGAAACCACCAGTTCCCTCTTCAATTTTCTCGTCCATGTGCTCTTGAAAGATTTATGTGCTCTTGATAGGTTAATTGTTTATAGGCAAGAGCACAAGCATGTAAAATTCTTTACTTGAATGTAGCCAGTATTCGAATGTTTACATACCACTTGGGCGCGCAAAAAGGGGGCGTGTCGGTGATGGGAGGAAGGGATGAGGGAACTGCACAGAAGCCGGGGTTGGGGTGAGGTGGGTTTGATGAAGTAAAAAAGGGGGTTTGAGGGAATCTAAAAAGTTTTCCACGTAACATTATTTTATAATAACCACGACCACAAAGGTACGTAGGATACCTCTTTTCCATCTATCTTCTCCTTGCCCGAAAAATCCCAAGTGATTACCAACAGATTCCTGCATCTTAATTCTTTTGATGCCTTTAATAAGGATTTGGTTTCCCTTTCATTGACATCATCTCTAATGGTCGCATACGTAACCTGGATAAGCTGGGTTACTTTTGGACCCTTTTTCAAAACGAAATCGACCTCGTTTTGCTGGTGGTCTTTCCAGTAGTAAACTTCGAATGTTCGCTCAATTGCACATCTTCTTAGTAATTCCACAGCCACGGTGTTCTCCATGATTCTACCAGTATTTTCGGAAAGAGCAAAGCCTACAGAGTTCACGATACCACTATCGATGCAATATACCTTTTTGGGGGCTACAAACTGCTGCTTCAACTTGAAATCGAACCGCTCTAATTTTATGATCAAAAACGCTTGCTCGAGATATGATATCCAATTTGATACCGTTGAGACATGTTTTATGTCCAATATCCTAGATATCTTGCTGTAACCGATTTCTTTGGAAAAGTTGGTGATAAGATACCTTGCTAGTTTCCTTAGCTCTTCCCTCTTTCTTATTCTGTATCTCAAGACGATATCCTTTGTTATGATATCCTCATATATACGCGGGAGTATTCCCTTGCCGAATTTATAGACCTCGGGTAGACCGCCGAATTTCAGATATTCGTTTAAAAATCCCTTTAGCCTGGCTTTTTCCTTGGTGGTATAAATCTTGGGTCGTGCAAAACGTTTTAAGCTTAAAAACTCGCGAAAAGAGAATGGAAAGAGCCGGATATCGATGTATCTTCCTGTCAGATGCGTAGCAAGTTCCCCAGCTAAAAGGTGTGAATTGCTCCCTGTAATAATGACTTTCTTTGTTCTTCTCAATCTATTTGCGAACAGCTCCCATCCAGGGACGTTCTGAATCTCATCCAAAACGATATATTCGACATCATCGTAAAGTTCGTAAAATGCTTCAAGAATCCTATTGAGATCCTCGACCTTTATCCCGGAAAGTCTCTCATCGTCAAAATTGATATAACCAAAGTCATGATCTTTTGTTAGCATATAGGAGAAAATGGATTTTCCACAACGTCTTACACCAAGAATCGCCAAGATATTTGGATGTTTGAGAAACTCACTTGCATCCCTTTCATGCTCTCTTGAAATAAACCGTTCCCGTCTATCAATTTCTTCCAATTCTTCTCGTTGCTCCTTAATTATAACTTTAAAGTCCATGATAGTATATTAGAAAGCTTTTTAATAAAGTTTTCTATTATGAAGCTAAACTCTAAAAACCTCTGATCACTGGATGAGGGTAATTTTGGAGCTTTAAAATGGAGGTTTATGTGCGAGTAAGACGGGGTATGTGCTGTGGAAATGAGAGAGCAGTTCCCATCCGCGAGAGTTGGACTCGGTTTTTTGGCGCGCAAAAAGGGGCGTGTCGGTGGTGAGAGAGAGACCAGGGAACTACGGAGGTGGTTACGAGAGTGGTTTTCGTATGGTTGGGATTGGAGGTGCAGTTCCCATCCGTGAGAAGTCGCTTGGCTATGGGCGCGCAATTCGGGTGTGTCAG
>JAZGAR010000326.1:0-2255 GCA_036475875.1 Thermoplasmata archaeon | reverse complement strand
AGAATAAAGATTTGACCCCCCTCACAAAAGATCTGACCCCCATCTCACCATCTCAGTTAGATAAGCCCGTACAGCTATAACTCTTGGTTATGAAAATTGACACCACTGTGGGAATGGATTATGATGAATAGGGTGGATTTCAAGCGAACCTTGGGGGGTCATGTTTTCAAGGCCTTGGGAGAAAGCGAGTGCATGAGAGTGTCCTGTCCAGGAATGGCGTTCCAATTAGACTCACGGATGAACGATGGGCCCATATCACCGAGGAACACTGTGAGTTGGCCGGAATGCGGTTGGAAGTGCTAGAAACTGTATCGAACCCTTCACGTATCTTGGCCGGTGGAGATGGTGAACTCTTAGCTGTACGGGAAATCTCTGCAAACAAGCATCTTGTGGTCGTTTATCGTGAATTTGAAAATGATGGTTTCATTATCACAGCTTTTTTGACAAGTAAGACAAAGTCATTCAATGGGAGGACCCAATTATGGCCCAGCTAGCAATCGATCATTATTTAAAATTAGTTCCTGCTGTGAGGTTGGCACCTCGAAAATACCTGTGGTCATCGTACGATGCTGAGGCAGACGTTCTATATATCAATTTTAAAAAGCCAAGCCATGCTACAGATAGCGAACTGACAGATGATGATGTAGTTATTCGATATGAAGGAGACGAAATCATAGGTTTGACAATACTTCACGCTAGTAAACGTTAACACAGACCGTCTACATGAAAGAAGGGCAGGCCCTGTTAAATAAGACTTGAGTTTCTCCCTTCAAAAACATGTCTCTACTAGATGATTTTTGGTGTTCCTCTATGTCTGTCCCGTCATTTTGATGCTGGGCGGCTCAGAGTAAATTTGACCCAACTAACTTGATTGTATAGGAATTTCTTTTTTTCGGAGTGGCCAAGCCGCCCGCTTCCGAGTTCCGGAATTCGGAAACTCGCCTGAGCTCGCGATGGCGGGCAGGTGGCGGGCAGGTCCACCTTATTTCAAAAAACAGGAAAACCAATATCCAGGAGCCAGTATCCAGGGAGCGTCTAACGAGTCCCAGGGTCTGGTTTTTTTTGCATCCTGCTCACCATGTTTGGCAGAAATCGCTGGTCTGGCCATGGGGCCCACATAACATCAAAAGGGGACCTTTGCCAAAACAAAAGATCTGACCCCCATCTCTCTTGATATCCCTCAGGAGAATACCATTGTTGAAGCATGTCAAAGTGTGCAAAATACAGGTGTGAGCCCATTTACTCACTTCTATAGGGGATCTCTATCTTGATGTCCCTCATGGGATAGTGTTTCCTATTCAACGTAACCAGAGTAGCCCCAACTCGTTTTGCAGAGGCGGCAATCAAAGCATCCGGCAACAAGAGTCCATGAGATGCATGAAATCTGTTCTTATATCTTCCTCCGGCTTCTGCAATCTCACCACTAATCCCCACTTCATCCATACTTTCCAGCAGACGTTTCACTCCTTCTTCATCTCTCGGACGCACGCCCGCGTACAGTTCAGCCTTTGTTATGACAGAGTACAAAATGTGAGCATCTTTTACCTTTATCCCTTTCAAGAGATCCCTTGCTTTCTCCTCGCCTCTAAGGTGGTCAATGATAACGTCAGTATCAATGAGATAGCGCTCCATCCATCAGCTCCTTCTATCCCGCTCCTTCCATTCGCTCCGAAGCTTTCTCACATACTCTGAAGACTCACCCGCTCTATGCTTGCTCTTCCAAATTCCAAAGCTCTGCTCTAAGGCCTCCTCAAAATCAGTTGAGGCCTTTGCGATGAAATGGTCTACCGCCTGCCTGATCAGGTCGGATACACTAGCCCCGCGTTCGACACTGAGCTTGTCCAATGCCGATTTCTGACGCTCGTCTAAGTAAATCTGGGTTCTTACCATCACAAGCCCCCTACTTAATGATGTATACATACATCATACGAAAGACTTAATCCAATGTCAAAGGATTTTCCCTCGAAAGACTGCTTGCAAGGGAGACCTTTTTCTAAGGCTGCTCGAGAATTAATTCTAGCCTCCCGGCAGATCAGCTATATGGTGGGAGGAAATGGGCAGACACATTTTTAGGGGATGCTCCATGATTGACCTCATTCAATAGTCAATTAGTTATGCCTGGTACATTTCCGAGGGATAGATGTTGGGGAGGTGAGCGAGCCCTTAAGCGCCTAGCCTGCTCTTTGTCTTCGTTCATAACTCTGAGCTCTCTGAGGACTCTGTGAGATAACTAAGACCCCTTTTAGGGTCGATGT
>JAZGAR010000325.1:0-3275 GCA_036475875.1 Thermoplasmata archaeon | reverse complement strand
GTCACTTCACAAGGAGCATGATCACAACGTAATAGTAAGTTCACACGTTCTGTTCGAAGTTGAGAGAATGACCAAGAACGTGGCCTTGATCTATAAAGGCAGGGCAGTTGCAACAGGACATATATCCGAGATAAGAGGCCTTATTGACAAACATCCCCATAACATTGTAATAGAGGGAGATAATCTGAACAAACTGGCCAAGGAGCTCCTGGATAGGGAATATACGGTGTCAGTGGGTTTTTACCCGGACAGAAAATCGATCTGGGTCCAGGTCTCAAAACCCGAAGATTTCTTTAACGACATCCCCAAAATAGTGACTGAGATGGAATGTAAAATAACAAAAATACACAGCCTGGATGACAACCTCGAGGCAGTGTTCAGATACCTGGTGGGGTGGTAGGGTGGACATGAGGGGTAATCTCATTGGAATGCTGGCGATAATCAGGTATTCAACCAAGAAGATCCTTTTTTCCAGGAAGGCCATTGTCACCGTGCTCATCGCGCTATTCATTGCCAGTGTAATGGGTTACGCAGCCACGCAGGATATGGACCGTCTCTCAGATGGTACCAACTTTATGGACTTCCTTATTCTGTCCTTTTTCATGCCCATTGTTGCCATGATATACGGTGCCTCGATAATCAGGGACGAAATCGATGACAAGAGCATCACGCAGGTTCTTACATCCCCCCTTAAAAGAGAGTTTGCATATATCGGATATTATCTATCACTAGCTATATCCCTCAGCATAGTCATGGTCATCATAGTCACCGTGGGCTTTTTGTCCTTTTTCGGACAGATGGGAATCGATGGAGATGCACTGGGAATCTACGCTAATGTATGTGCTCTTTCGATAATCGGTTCCCTTGTTTACTCCTCTTTATTCCTGTTTATCAGCCTACCTCTGAAAAGGCCTCTTTACTTTGGTTTGTTCTACGCCTTCATATGGGAGGCCTTTATCGGTTCTCTGGGCGGAAAGATCCAGGAGGTCGCCCTGAAGCACTATATCAGAAGCATAGGCTCCGAATGGATCCCCTTCGGGGAAATCTCGCAATACAGCGCCTCCGATGTAGCCTACTCATCCCAGGTCCTTATGGGTGTGACCATAACCTTCCTCATTCTAGGAATGATAATGTTCAGGGTGAAGGAATTTCCTTAATAAGCAGACATATCAAATGGAAATTCATCCGGGATTGGAATGTTAAAAGCCTCGTAGGTCTCCATATCCATGAGCTGGACCTCGGATCCCTTAACAGCGAGCACCTGTACCGTTTTCTTATTCTTCGGCCTTCTGTTCAAGCGTCCAATGCTCATTTCCTTTGTTTTCATGTTCGTGTGGGAAGGAGGGATAGCAGGCATACCTTTGATGATCAACCATATTTCTGTTAGGCACTATTTGGAGTCAATAGGCTACCATATGATTAACAGGGGCATGATTATTATCGTTCTCTTTCCTTTTGGGGATTAGATGTCTGTCCCTCTTTCAATAGCCATCCGCAACCTTTTTTACCTGGTATTTTGATATACATCCAGTGGTGATGAGGCCTTGAGAACGATGAAGATACTGTGCATCTGCCTATTGATAATGTACGTTTGCAGCATAGCTTATCTACCAAATGAGGCCTTGGCAGACTCTTTGGGACCTGAGATAACCGATATTTACTGGGTACCAAAATACCCGATTTATGGTGATGATGTTACGGTATATGCCACCATTACAGATCCTGATGGAGTAAATGGTTCACTTTTATATTATTGTAGTGGATCTTCTTGTTATTTCCCTATGGATATGAACCGTACAGGTAATAATAGATGGTATGGAACTATCCTATGGCGTGACGGAGAATGGGAAAATGGAACTGTTATTGATTTTGATATTACTGCCAAAGATAATAGTTCAAATACGAATATGACAGATAAAATATACTTCTTTTTTGTCTCCGAGATCGATTTGAGCACAGAAATGGTGGATACCACATATGTAGGGGAGACTATATGGATCAACGGTACAGCCCTTTACAACGGCAACGAAACCGCTCCTGTTGAATACTCAAATGTCACGGTGAAAATTGTTGGCACGAGCAACGAGTATTACTCCAAAACAGATGGTAATGGTAATTTCAGTATGGAGCTGGTATTTGAAAGTCCTGGTGAGTATCAAATCAACGTAACCGTTACCAATAGAACGCTTAAAGCATACAGTGAGGAAAGCGTTATGGTGATAGGCATATCGTATTTTAGTCTAGAGGTGCAAATGACAACTTGCTACCCCGATCAGCAGATATGGGTCAACGGAACCCTCAGATTGAATACCGAAGATACCGTTGCTAACTGGGATGTGGAAATCAGAATCAACGATACCCTTGTTTCCACCACTAAAACCGATTCAACAGGAAATTACTCGGTTCTCATCACGGCTCCTGAGGAGTTAGGCCAATATATTGTAAATGTTACGGTCTTTAACTCCTCATTGATGGGCTACAACGAGACTTCCATCTCTGTTACAGAGAAGCCACTGCCGGATTTGGTAATCAGCGCTGAAGACATCACCTTCGTCTATACCTATTCCTCTCCGGTAATAGATGAGGAAGTGAATATCACGGTAACTGTTCACAATTTGGGCTCTGCAGATTGTTTGGATATTACTGTTTACTTCTACGAAGGCCTTCCTAATAGTTCCAATTTGATTGGCAGTGATACCATAACTCAGATTTCTGTGGGAAATGCAGAAACCTGTAATGTGACGTGGATTGCCATAAACGGCACCCATGATATTTGGGTTGTTGTAGACCAAACGGATACGATCATAGAATCGTTCGAGGACAACAACAACGCGTCAAAGACCATCTTCGTGGACGATGATTTTGATGACGACGGCATCGGTAACGAGGCGGACCCAGACGATGACAATGATAACTACAACGATGCTGTCGATGCGTTTCCCTATGATCCAACAGAGTGGGTGGATACCGATTCCGATGGCATCGGGAACAATGCCGATACTGATGACGACGATGATGGTTTGCTGGACACTGAAGAGGATTTAAATGGAAATGGAATTTTCGATTCTGGAGAAACAGACCCCTTGAATCCTGATACAGACGGGGACGGTGTGAACGATAGAGAGGATTACGATCCCCTTGATCCAAATGTGACGGAGGAACCAAAGGAGCAGTCTTCAATTCCATGGGTGCTAATTGCCCTTTTAGTTCCGATTGTTATTATCGTTGTGGTTTTTGCCGCCCTCTTTATATTCAGGAAAAGGAAAGGGAAAAAC
>JAZGAR010000324.1:0-7187 GCA_036475875.1 Thermoplasmata archaeon | reverse complement strand
GGATATATCCTTCAGGTACCGTCCAGTTTATGAGGATTATTCTACTACCCTCATCGTCCAAGGCATCAGGATTTACGATTTGATCCACGGTAAAATATGCGTACTCACCAGGATCTAAAATCCCATCTCCTGTTGCATCAGTCCATATTCCAGCAACCCACGAAGCTCCACCGTCCACACTAATATGATAATCCGCGAGACTGGCAGGCGCATCCCCACTGTTGTATACCTCGATGAACTCATTTCCTGTGCCATCGTTATCCTGAAATTCTGTGATCTTCAGCACGGCCCCCGGTCTACTTGCACGAATGCTTACATTATCGATATAGTAGCCCGCTGCGGCCTGATAATTTCCGTTCTCCTCGAGCATCCAACTGAACCTGATGTTTGGATTGCCCGCAGCGATGCTGGTAACTTCCATTATTATTTGTACCCACCCGTTCGGGTCTGCACTCGGATCATTGGTTGAATCACCTGAATAGGAGTCAAGGAAGGTTATCAAATTTGGGCTTGCAGGGTCTTCGTTGTATCCAAAATAGGCAATATCCGTATTGGGGCCACCTCCAGTCAGCTCATACCATTGATAAAATGTTATGGTAACGGTGCTGGCCGTGGAAAAATTGAAAAATGGTGTGTGTAAGATGACAGCCGCATTATTGGTATAATCTGCATCAATATTCGTGCCCCAGCATTCTGCTCCATCATAGGCGTTAAGGGGACCGACAATTGCAGGCGGACCCAGTTCCCATAATGTCCCAGCGCCATTGTCCCAAACTGTCCAATTACCGCCCTGGGCATCGCTCGGCCCTAAACCTGGATTGCCTGTGGTGGTATCGTCCATATGATCTTCCCAATCCAACACTTGAACGTATATAATCTTTGATGATAAGTTATTGGGTTGATACCGATCTATAGATAAAAGGGTAATAACTGTTACTGTATATGGACTTTCAATAGTTGGGGTAAAACTCCAGGTGAGAACGACAATAGCTCCCGGATTCAGGTCTATAACCCAATTATACTCATTTGGATCGCCAGTTTGATTGTATACCTGAGGCTGAATCAATACAGAACCTTCAACGGTACATCGAACTTGAAAAGTACGGGGTAAATCTCCATAATTCTCGATCGTAGCTGTGATTGTTACTGGATTTCCGGGAGGTCTTTGCGGAGGAACATCGATTGATACAACCCCCACATCCGGGTTGGGAGTTCTCGTATACAGGATTTCTCTCGAAGATTTTAAATTGTCAGTCCCAGAATAAGCGATGATCGTTGAGATATCCTCAACATTCCAACTCTCCCCTATGGGAACAGTGATGTTTAATCTTACGAAAACCCATTCTCCATTGGGGGGCAGGAGCCCCACATCCACAAGATTTGGATCACCCCCTGTGTCCGTCAAAGGTAGGTAAGTCGAATAATTTAAAAGTTCTACAGTCCAACCCAGGCTGGAGAACGCTTCTAAATCCACGTAATCTGCTACATCCTTCCAGTTACTCACATTGAGAATATAGGAGTAGGTCGTGCCCTGTGGGACCACGACAGAATCGCTTCCCACAACTATCACCTGGGGACCATCTATAGGCTCCTTTGTTACGACGATATCGTCTATGAACCAAGGCTCCACATTATCTCCAAGGTTATCTCCATTTAGGTCACCATCTATTAACCAATAATTCTGAGTATATCTGAAACTGATAATTACCTCTTGGCCTGCGTAATCAGTTAAGTCAAATTCTACTTCCACCCATTGTCCACCTGTATCGTCAACATAAGCACCACCTCCTCCTCTCTCAGGATGTGCCCTGAAGTCGTATGGGTTCCATCCGCTTCTATAGGTGTTTGGGCCCAATACAATGGTCACCCATGTACTCTGCCCGCCAACCACGCCTGGGTACCCGCCCACTGGTTCAATGTATTCCCAACTCGCCCCTCCATCCTTCGAGGCAAAGAGCATGCCGCCATCCCCATAGGCAAGGCCCGAGCCTCCCCCAGATATGGACCAGGGTTCCTCGATAAAATCATATTTATGCCAAAACGTGAGTGTCGCGGATGAGGCGTTTTTCAAATCAATTGAAGGTGTATTCAGATAGTAAGATTGACCGTAAGCCGTCACAAAACCGTCATAAAAACCCAGTTGCTCGGGGCCTGAGTACCAGCTCCAACTACCAGAATGTGCCTCAAGGTTTGAAAGCGCCCACTGATCACCCGGAGGGACACCCGTACCATCTACACTATCCGGCCAGGCATCAAGTCCGCTTGACCACCCGGCACCACCACTTTCCAGGTCATCCTGAAATGCTATCACCGGTGTAGCTGATACTGAATCCACTGGTGTAAGGAAGCTAAATCTGTTGAATATCGGTTCAAGAACCATCGCTCCGCTCAAAAGGAGCATAACCATTATAAAAATCGAGACAGCTCTGCCCAATCTTTTCTCTATATCTTCTCCAATCATTTCTCCCGATACTCCTTTATACTTTAAGGGGTGCCTCGATTTTCAATCATGTTTATCATCATGAGGAACACAGTAACATCCAGCACCGATAAAAGTTACGAATTCGAAACTCACCATTGCTCGGGTATACAATAAGCTTACAAACACTTTAACCTTTCTATTTCTATTCTCTATGGATTCTATATTTCCAGAGTTAAGCCCACTCCGCTTCCTTGTTATCCAAACAGGGATTGCTCTAGTAGTTTTTCATTCGTATGTTCATTATATTATTGCACATGGAATGTATGTATTTCAAGGTATTTAGAGTTTGCCTATAACGAACTCTGTGAGGTTCCATACCCCTCAAATCAGTTCAATCTATCTCGGGCGAAATGTTATCCCACCCTTACCGTCCCCATGGAACCATACCTCTTCACCCTGCAAATCGATCTTTACCTAGAGCGAAAATCACAACCCTTTTAAGGTTATAGTTGCATTTAGGTTGAGAAACTAGCCAAGACACTGCATAGTAAATTTATCAGCAATACTATGAGGTGAAAAAGATTGCCGAACCTGATCGAGATACTAAAGAAAATTCTTAGCTCCTATGATTTCGTGATTACAAATGAGTATCCCCATTACATATTGGCAAACAAGGAAGGTTCAAATGTTGCCGCAGGAGTTATAGAGGGGAAAGAGAAGATCACTATATCTGATATTTTGGCCTTTAAGGAGGAGATGCCACCAAACCTTGATAAGATCATTATTATCACGACCTCTAAGGTTAGTCCGGAGTTGGAGGATTCGGCGAGGGAGGAGAATATTCTCCTCTGGGGAAAGAGAAGGCTGGAAGAGGAGATAGGAAGGGCGGTTCTAAGCGGTGTAGGGGGCGATTTTGCGGGTGAGGGGCTATTGGATGAGATTCTGGGCGAAAGAGATGTTGTGAATCGCAAGACGAGCCCCATCGAAGGACCGCAAATGCCCCTTGAAGCCGAGCCAATTAATGTTAGGATCGAACCAAAGGGGGCGGAGGAAGTTAAAGAAGTTATAATGAAACCAAATATCACAATGAGTGAGGTTTCCGAGATCTCAAAAAAAATAGTTCAAGGATTTAGGTTCGATTTGGAGTTGATTCCCTATTATGTCTTCGATTATTCCTGTGAGCTGGTTGTGGGGGGCAAAGCCACGCCTCAAATCACTCAAGGCACTCTCGCCGTGAACGGGCTGACAAATAACGCTGAGAGTTGGGATTTTGATTTCGAAACAGTGATGGATGTGGAAACCACTCACACAAAATTGGAACCGAAATTCGATGAGGAAAAGGCCTTTGAGACCGCGAAAGAGAGCGCCATTACCCTAAACACCAAGGAGATTCAGACTGTGGATGACAGGGGCGCGGTAACGATATATGAAAAAAAGAAGGTGAAGCCAAAGGAGGGGGCCATAAATATTAGGAGAAGGGGGCTGATTTACCTGCCGGTATGGTGCATTGAGGGCTCCAACGGCGTTATGATAATCAACGCCACAACCGGAAAAGTCATAAAAGAGGACACATATAGAGAGAGCGACGATATCTATTCCCGCTCAAGTAGCAGAGGTTTTTCTTTTTAATTCATCCAACTTATCCTTGATCCCCTTAAAATGTGTTCCTTGCCAGTAGTATTTATCGCATTTTTCGCATTTCCAAAATTCATCCTGCCAGGCATAAACCTTCTCAGGGACCTTGCCCTTAACATGAGTCTTTTTTACCTTGGTTAAGATAGAGTTGCATATAGAGCATCTGGAAAAGGCCTTTGTAATTTTCAAATTGAACCTTGCAATGACTTGAACGAGCTGTTCCTCTAAATCTGTGCTTTCTATATAAAGGGCCTCGATACCTTTAACCCGTGCCAAATCCTTATCCCTTGTTAGGAGAATACGCCCTTCTCTTTTTGCAATGGCAATGAGCTTTTCATCGGGAAGCACCTGTGGATAAGCTGTATCAAATCCAAAAAATCTCAGCCATCTGGTCAAGGAACCATGCATATGATCCGCAAGAAATTTCATTTTTCCACACCGTATTGCAATAGTACCCCATCACCGATGTTCTTCACACCTTTTAAGGTGAGCGGTATTATTTCTTCCTCGTCTTTTGCGCCTTCTCCTCCCGCAGGTGTTGGCGATTTTCTGCCACCTATCACCATACTGCCCACAAAAACAAAGAATTCATCTGCTATTCTTTCCCTTAAAAACGACCAAATCACCGTTTCACCGCCCTCTACCAGGAGCTTTCCTATGCCTCTTTTATCCAAAATCTCACAGAGCAATCGAAGATTTACCTGCTCCCTCCCACAAACTATCGTTTCCGCACCTTCGATATCGTGTTTGCATTCCTCCGAGACCACAACTATTGTTTGAGTATCCGGGCTTAGAACCTCAGCATCTCTCGGAATCCTTCCTTTTGAATCTAATACGATCCGAATCGGTTGTTTCGGGTTGGGCATGTACGATTCCTTGACTGTTAGCTTTGGATTATCCGAGAGGATGGTGCCTATACCTACTAAAATGGCATCACACTCGTTTCTGAGCTCATGCACCCTTTTCATGTCTTCCTCGTTGGAGATGCGCGTTTGTTTTCTCGAGGGCAAGGCTATCTTACCGTCAGTTGACATCGCGCAATTGATTATTACATGGAGTGACATTGAATGGTGATAGCTTTCCATAAAGACAATCTTTTCGATAGTGATATTATTTCAGTATAATTTAAGTAGGTGTACGATGTTAAGGTCGATGCTCAAAGATTAAAGGGATGATTTGACCAGGATGAAGGGAAAAAGATGGAAGAGATAAAGGTTTTCGAGCTTACAAAGGTGGATTTAAGGGGTGCAACCGTTATTGACGGTTTCCCGAGCGTGGGATTAGTCAGTTCTATAGTGGCTAATTATTTGATAAATTTCCTAAAACTGAATCAGATCGGTATAATGGATTCTGTTTACTTCCCTACAATATCACTGGTCAGGGATGGGGAACCCCTAAACCCAGTGCGCATCTATGCCGGTGAGAAGATCATCTCCCCTGATGGAGACTCGGATCAGATCGTGGCGTTTATCTCAGAATTCCAACCCCCTCCAAATCTCGTCAAACCGATAGCCCATACGATGCTAGATTGGGCTGAGGAACAGAAGTGCAAACTGCTTATCTCCCCAGAGGGACTGGTCATAGACAAGAGTGAGGAGTAGAAACCTGGCGAAGAAGCCAAGGAGGACGAAGATAAGGCCGAGGATTCCGATGAAAATGAGGAGTTGGTTGATGTATATGGCATAGGCAGCACATCTCGAGCCAAAAAATTGCTGCAATCGCACGATATTGCGCTGTTCACGGAGGGAGTGATCACTGGCGTAGCAGGTGTTCTTTTGAACGAAGGAAAAAGCAGAGATTTCGATGTAATAAGCATCATGGCAGAGGCCCACCCTGATTATCCAGATGCGAGAGCAGCTGCAAAAGTCATTGAAACCATAGACAAAATGCTTTTGCATATTCATCTGGATGCAAAACCACTTTATATCGAGGCAGAAAAGATAGAAGGGCAGTTGAAGTCCATTCACGCCCAGGCAAAGCCTTTAAAACCAAGAAAACCTGCTTACACTCCTTCGATATACCGATGATCATATCTGTGCTATCTTCTGTTTTTTAGGCTTTTTCTTAGCCTCGTATTCCGGCTCAACCTCGAATATCTCAACGAAACTCCTGCCGTATTTTGCCTTATATTCCCTCAGAATAGAGTCTTTGAACATCGTTATTTTTGGATAATTATCGTCCCAAGCGCTGTGCAACACCTCCATAGAACCTTCCGCGGTGAGGCTGTAGTAAATGGATAACATGCGTTCAAAGAACAGCTCATAGGCGAGCTCAAGGTCTATGACGTTCAGGCCGCCCCCTCTTTCGAGGTACTCTCTGCCAAGATGCCGTGCAAGTTCGTGCAAATTGATCTCGTGCAAAAGAAAGCTTTTGTCCGTGAAGTTGAGGTCAGAGAATAACATTTTGAACTTTCTACCCCCGCCTTCGACGGTCATGGATTGTATAAAATCCTTGATAATCATGGGTGCGACTTTTGCGGTGCTATTGGAGCCATTTAACAGGAACCTGATGACATCCTCGTTCCTCTTGTTGCCCCTCACCTCATCCATCTTTCCCAAAATGACTGCACCTAGTGATTCGTGAATAGATCGCTGTAGTGGCTCGAGATAGATATTGGCGAGGGTTCGTTTTGTCTCCCTTGCAACCAAGTCCATTGCATCCTTCTCTTTCGCAGGGACCTTTATCGCAAACATCTTCTTCTCTATCTTACCATCCCCCTTTGGATTTGATATGTTTTATTTTATTCAGGCGAAACCTCCCTTGTCAAGAGGTATCATTACCATTTTTTCCATTTTATCGTATTACGATTGTAAAACAATATGTCACACATTATTTATATACTTTTCTAATAAAAGTTAAATATAAAATTAAATCTTCGTATTACCGGTTTTGCGAAAGCTTTATAATAAATAAGCATTATGGCGTAATTGAGGTATTATCATGAAAAGGGCAAAAAATAAGAATTCTATGGTGCTTGAGAATCGAACGGGCGGGAAATTTCCCGCGAAAAGGTTTCTGATGCCTATCTTTGTGGCGATGATTTTCCTGGGGAGTCTATTAATGGTGGTGACTCTTTTCTCGGAAAACGCGGAGGCTGGATCATACGGTGTTCAAGTGAGTGTGGTACCAC